>CAMDQP010000089.1 GCA_945906115.1 Opitutus sp. GAS368 | reverse complement strand
AAACCGGAACCGGCCGACGTCCAGTTGGCGGATTTATTCCAGTCAAACGTCCCGGAGTTGACGTTGTTCCAAGTGTAGTTGGCGGCGCGTGCGGTGTGGGGTGCGGCGACGGCAAGGAGCGCTGCGGCGACCATCAAGGACGCGCGGGGGAAAAGGGTACGGGGCTTCGAACTTTTCATTTTAATAAATTTGGGGAGGTCACGGGGAGGTGACATCAATGGGGGGTATCGAAAATAATGGGGTGATAACCCCATTTGCACAATCAATTTTACCTGTTTTGGGCATGTCCTAGGGGTTAAACGGCGTTTGGTATGGGGGTTTTAATTTATTTGTTAATATTGTGTTAAATTACGCATTTAAATGCGTAAAAATCATTAATCAGTCATTTAAGCCTCATTAAGATTCATTTAAAGTTATTCACATGCCCTTTAATCGACAACATAGGAAACTGACCAACGGGACTGAGGTAGGGGCGCGACGACGTCGCGTCCGTAGGCGGATGAACGGAGGAAGCACCGATGGCTGAATCGATGACAGAGGGCTGCGTCGATGACTGAATCGAGGTCTGGGTTGAGGGCTGAATGGATGACCAATCCCCTACCCTCTGGGCCTCCGGGCCTCTGGGCCTCTGGGCCTCTAAATGGTCACTTCACCCAAGGTTTAAGCGCCAAAAACCACTGATTGGCCATTTTTTCGGCGCCTTGGGCGTTCGGATGGACCTTGTCCACGATGGTGTCTTTCTGGGGGTCGAAGCCGGTGAACTGGTCCACGATCATGACCGGGGCGTCCGGGCGGCTCAGTTCCCGGGCCAGCAGGACCGAAGCCTGGTTGAGCTCAGGGAGGTAGCCATACTTGGGCAGCTTACCGCTGGGGATCACCAGCGCGAGCAGGACGACGACCTTGGGATTCTGCTTCCGAGCCGCCTCGATGATCGTGCGCTCGGCGGCGATGATGCCCGGCACGGGCTTCTCCTCGGCGGAATGATTGTGACCGCAATGGAGCAGAAGAATGTCGGGCTTCATCTGTTTGAGTTTCTGCGGGATGAGCCCGGCGAGGAACTCGGCGTTCTTGCCGCCATAGCCTTCATGCCAGAGCGGGCCGTTCGGTCCCTCGCTCTGCTGCGAGCCGACAAATTCATATTTCATTCCCGCGGCGCGCATCTTCTGGTCGAGCGGTAATCGATACGTCACGAACGTCTTGCCGCCCTGCGTGATCGAATCGCCAATCGCCATGATGCGGACCGGCTCAGCGGCGAGCGAGACGAAGAAGGATGCGAGATAAAGAAGGGTGGAGGATAAAAGTGCTGATTTCATTGGGTTAAATAGATGGAGAGCAAAAGGGAGGACTGCATTGAGGACTGAATCGAGGACTGAATCGATGGGAAAAGTGGAGAGCTGAATCGATGGCAGAGAACCAACGCTCAAAGGGAGACCGGAAACCGGATGATTGGCTGGGGTGCATCATGATCCGAAGCATCCATCCCGGTCCCCGGTCTCCCTTTGAGTATTATGAATTCATTTCAGGTGGCAGGTGGCAGCCCCAGGTGGCAGATGGCGGGACTTATCCATTCAGTCCTCCGTCATCCGTCATCGACTCAGCCATCTACTCTACCCGAAAAACTTCAACACCTGCTCCGCCAACAATGCCATCCCTAACCCGGAAAAACCGATGAGGGTCTCGGTGATCGTCCACGTACGCAGGGTCTGGCCGACGGTGAGGCCGAGGCATTCCTTGACCATCCAGAAGCCGCTGTCGTTGAGGTGCGAAAGGAAGAGCGAGCCGCAGCCGATCGAGATGACCATGAGCTCAGGACTAGTGCCTGGATGGGCCGCCAGGACGGGCGCGATGAAGCCCGCAGCGACGGTGATGGCGACGGTCGCGGAGCCGGTGGCGACACGGATGAAGGCCGAGACGAGCCAGCCGTAGACGAGCAACGGCAGCCCCGCGGACGCCGCCAATTCAGCGAGTTCCTTGTCCACGCCCGCCGTGCGCATGACGAGCGCGAAGCCGCCGCCGGCGCCGACGAGGATGAGCGTCATGCCGATACCGGACACGCTCTGCTCGGAGAATTTCAGGAGCTCGCCGGCAGAACGACCGCAACGCTTCCCAAAGGCCCACATGGCGAAAAGCACCGATAAAAGCAGGGCGATGACAGGGTGGCCGACGAAGAGCGCGACCTTACCCCAGAGCGCTTCCTTGGCGTGCAGGAGCTCGACCAACGTGCCCCCCAGGAGCAGCATCACCGGCAATAGCACGGTGAAGATCGTGAGCCCAAACGTCGGCAAGGTCTGGTTCGCGGAAACCGACGGCGTGAACTCGGGGGTAGCGACTTCGACCCGCTTGACGGCGATTTTTGCAAAGATCGGACCGGCGATGGCGGCGACGGGAATCCCCAATACCAGCGCCCAGAGGATGACCTTACCCATGTCCGCATGCAGGGCCTCAATCGCGATGACGGGGCCCGGGTGCGGTGGCATGAGTCCGTGCATCACGGAGAGGAACGATAACAGCGGCAGCACCAGCAGCAGGAAAGGTTTACCGGTTTCCTTCGCGAGGGTGATGACGATCGGGAGGATGAGCAGCAGGCCGACGGCGAACCAGGTCGTCATGCCCACGCAGAGCGCAAGCAGGATAATGCACAGGCCGATGCGCGAAGGGCCGAGCGTGCGGATGAATTGCTTGGCGAGGACCCCTGCCCCACCCGATTCCGCGAGCAATTTGCCGAAGACGACCCCGAGCACGATGATCGCGCCGGTACCGGCCAAGGTGTTGCCAAAGCCCGTCTGGAAGGCCTTCAGGACCTCCGTCATGGTGAGCGTGCCCTGCGTCGCCACGACCATCGCGCCGAGCGTCAGCGAACTGATCAGCAGCGCGATAAACGGATTCAGCTTCAGCCAGGTCACCAACAGGACCAGGACGGCGATGGCGAGGAGGGCGTAAAGCATGGCGCAGGAGAATCAGGATTTCGGCGGGGCGACCGTGGCACGAGTAGCACCCGTGCTGATGCCCCCGTCAACCAACAAGGTCTGGCCAGTCACGTAGCGGCTTTCTTCCGAAGAGAGGAAGACCACCGGGCCAGCAAGGTCGTCCGGCGCGCCGGGGCGCTTGAGCGGGATACGGTCGCAGAGGTATTCGACCCATTCGCGGTTCTCGTAGAGGACGGCGTTCTGGGCGGTCTTGAACCAACCCGGGGCGAGGCAATTGACGGTGACGCCGTGGCGACCCCAGTCGTCGGCGAGGCTCATGGTGAGCTGCTTCACGCCGCCGCGGCTGGCACCATAGGGCGCGAGGCCAGCATAACCCGCAACGCAGGTGACGGAGCCTATGTTGACGATGCGTCCGTAGCCACGGGCAATCATGCCCGGCGCGACGGCCTGCGACGTGAAGAACGTGCCGCGAAGATTCGTGTCGAGGACCATGTTCCAATCCTCCCAGGTAACCTCGAGGGCGGGCTTGCGCGCATTGCAACCAGCGTTGTTCACGAGGATGTCGATGCGGCCCATCTGCTTCTCGACCGAAGCCACGGCGGCTTTGATGCTGTCGTGATCCCGGACATCGAGGTCGACACCACAGGTGCGGCGACCGAGGGCCTCGATCTCCTTGCGGAAGGGGGCGAGTTTGGAGGCGTCGCGGCTCGACATCGCGATGTCGGCGCCAGCCTGCGCGAGGGCGCGGGCGAAGTATTGGCCGAGGCCGCGGCTGGTGCCGGTGATGAAGGCGACCTTACCGGTGAGATCGAAGAAAGCCATCGGTTCCAGGGGTCAGACCTGAGGTGAGAGGATGACCTTCATCACGCCCGGAGCGCCGGCGTAGAGCTTCGCGAACCACTCGGCGCCCTGCGCCAGCGGGGCGACGGCGGAGATGATCTTGTCGACCTTGATCTGCTTAGTAGCGAGGAGTTCGATGCAGCGCGGGATCTCGCCGGCCGAGGCGCAGGAACCCTGCAGGCGAAGCTGGCGGGTGACGACAATTTGCAGCGGGAGTTCGGTCTTCGGCGTGAGATTACCGACGAGCGTGACCGTGCCGCCCTTGCGCACGGCGTGGATGGCGGAGAGCACGGTGGCGTTGAGGCCGACGCACTCGAATGCGACGTCAGCGCCCTGCCCCTTGGTGTGCGATTTCACGAACTCCGTGAGATCGCCGCCGGTCTGGGGATTGAAGCTATGCGTGGCGCCGAGTTCCCTGGCGACGGCGAGACGCGAGTCCTCGGTATCGACGGCGATGACCTGCGCGAAACCCGCAATCTTGGCGGCTTGCAGCGTCAGGAGGCCGATCATTCCGGTGCCCACGACGACGGCGGTATCGCCTGGAGCGACGGGCGTAAGACGGACGGCATGCACGCCGACCGAGACGGCCTCGATCATCGCGGCTTCGGCGAAACCGAGTTCGGCAGGCAGCTTATGCAGGATGCGGGCGGGGACGGTGACGAATTCAGCGAAGGCGCCGTGGCGGCGATAGTCGCCGCAGGAGACGCCGAGGACCTGGCGGTTATCGCAAAGGTTGACGTCGCCGCGCTGACAGTGGACGCACTCCCCGCAGAAGACCGTGGAATCGAAGGTCACGCGATCGCCCGGAGCGTAGCCCTTTACGGCGGCGCCGACGCCGGTGATGACGCCCGCGGCCTCGTGGCCCATGACCAGCGGAGGGATGCGGCGGCCCGTGGAGCCATCGTAGCCATGGATATCGGAACCGCAGATTCCGCAGGCGCGAACCTGAATCAGGACGTCGTCCGGACCGCAGACCGGATCGGCCACGTCCACGTAGGCCATCTT
>CAMDQP010000088.1 GCA_945906115.1 Opitutus sp. GAS368 | reverse complement strand
TCGGAGAGCGTCGCGGTGCAATTCGTATAAGCGATATAACCGCGCTTGGCGGCTTCCATGACGTAGCCACCACCCCAGAGGTAGTGGAAGGCGTTGTCGACCGAGACCGTGCCCACGCCGTACTTGTCGGCGAGCTCGATGCAGCGGTTAATGGCGTCGACGGCAACGGCCTGGCCAAGCTTCTGGTGCGCATCCCAAACTTCGGCGGCTTCGAAGCGCGTGGCCTTCTTCGTGACGGTGGCGTTGGGCGTGCAGCCTGGGACCTTGGCGCCGGAACCGAAGAGTTCGTCGAGGTGCAGCGCTTTGAGGGCGTTGTGCGTGCGGATGCCGTGGTGCGTGGCCATGCTGGCCATCTGGGCGGCTTGGGCCGACTCCTTGGCGCCGAAGCCACGCTTGACGTAGGCGGCGGTGACAAGCGCCTCGTGGGCGGCGCGGGGGACGACGTAAAAGACTTCGCTCATAGGTAAGATTTTGGGTGGGAGATTAGACGACCTTCTTCACCGGGACTTCCGGGTTAATCTGCGCAAGAGGCTTTTCGCCATGCATCGCGCGGATGAGGTTCGTGACGGCGGCGACCGCCTGGCGCTGGACGCTCTCGGCGGTACGGGAACCGATGTGCGGCGTGACGACGCAGTTCGGGAGCTTCGTGAGCGGGTGGTCGGCGCGCGGCGGTTCTTCGTCGAGTACGTCGGTGCCGTAGCCGCCGACCTGGCCGGACTTCAGGGCGGCCGCGATGTCGTCGGTGTGGACGATCTCGCCTCGGGCGCAGTTGAGGATGAGCACGCCCTTCTTCATCTTGGCGATGTTCTCGGTGCGGATCAGGTCGCGGGTCTCGGGGGTCAGGTTCGTGTGCAGCGAGAGGTAGTCGGCGGCACCGAAGACTTCGTCCATCGTGGCGGCGTGCTTCACGTCGTACTGGGCGGCGAACTTGTCGTCCCAATAGAGGTCGAAGCCGATCACCTTCATGCCGAAGGCGCGGGCACGGATGGCGACTTCCTTGCCGATGCGACCCATGCCGATGATGCCGATGGTCTTATCGAGTAGCTCGCGGCCTGTCTTGCGCTTCCAGCCCCCGGAACGGGTGGAGTCAGTGTGGAAATAAAAGTTCTTCTCCATGGCGAGCAGGAGGAGGAAGGTGTGCTCGGCGACCGTGGTGTGGTTAACGCCGGGGGTAAAGAGCAGGGGGATACCTTTAGCCGTGAGGGTCTTTACGTCGATCTTGTCGACACCGATGCCGTATTTTGAGACGACCTTGAGGCGGGGGAGGGCTTTCTCGATGACCGCGGCGGTAATCAGGTCGTCGCCGCAGATGTAGCCGTCGAACTCGCCCATCAGCGCGAGCGTGTCCGCTTCATTGAGCGGACCACGGGCGGTAACGACTTCCCAGCCCGTTTCAGCCAGCAACTTATGGTGCTCGCCGGGGGTGTCTTGGAAGGAGGTCGTCGTAAGGAGGATGCGAGGCTTCGTCATGGGAATATTCTCGTTAATTAGTGGCTTTACGGCGGGGTTCCGTCAACAGGACTTCTGGGGTGGACTTACCCGAAAATCGGCGTTTGTGTTGGCCGATACCCCCTTATGACCGAAGCCTTAGGAAAAATCGGTAACAAGCGCTGGATTATCTGCGCGCTGCTGTTCTTCGCCGCCACAATCAACTATATCGACCGTCAGGTCATCGGCTTGCTGAAGCCTGCCTTGGAGAAGGAGTTTGGCTGGGATGAGCGGACCTACGCGGCCATCGTCTTCAGCTTCCAGTTCGCCTACGCCATCGGCATGGTGCTCTCGGGTCGCATCATCGACCGCATCGGCATCAAGAAGGGCTTCATCATCTTCGTCACCGTCTGGAGTCTGGCCGCCATGGGTCATGGGTTCGCTAATCTTCTTCCGTCCTTCAGTCTCCCCTGGATGCAAATCGACGCCAAGACGGGCTTCGCTTGGGTGACCCTCACGGGTGCCGCCGCGGGCTTCGCCCTCATGCGCTTCATCTTGGGCCTGGGCGAGGCGGGCAACTTCCCGGCCGCGATCAAGGCCACCGCCGAATGGTTTCCGAAGAAGGAGCGGGCCTTCGCGACGGGAATCTTTAATTCTGGCACCAACGTCGGCGCCCTCGGCGCCCCCCTCTTGGTTCCGTGGATTGCCGTCACCTGGGGCTGGCAATGGGCTTTCATCATCACCGGCGCCATCGGTTTCTTCTGGGTCATCTGGTGGGCCTTGGCCTACCACTCTCCCCGCGAACACCCGACCATCACTCAGGCCGAGCTCGCCCATATCGAATCCGATCCACCCGACGAGCAGGGCAAGGTCAGTTGGCTCAGTCTGCTCAAGTTCCGCCAGACGTGGGCTTTTGCTATTGGCAAGTTCATGACCGACCCGGTCTGGTGGCTCTACCTCTTCTGGATTCCGGGTTTCCTCAACAAGCAGCACGGCGTCGACCTAAAGAACATCGGACTACCACTGGTGACCATCTACCTGATTGCGGATGTCGGCAGCATCGGCGGTGGGTGGATCTCTTCCCGCCTCATCAAGGCTGGCTGGTCCGTCAATGCCGCGCGCAAGACCGCGATGGGCATCTGCGCTGTCAGCGTCGTCCCGATTATCTTCGTCAACGACGTCGGCATGTGGCCCGCGGTGCTGCTCGTTTCGCTCGCCGCCGCCGCCCACCAAGGTTGGTCGGCTAATATCTTCACGCTCGCTTCGGACATGTTCCCCCGCAAAGCGGTCGGCTCGGTCGTCGGCATCGGTGGCATGGCCGGCGCGGTGGGTGGCATGGTCCTCGCGCTCGTCGTCGGCGAGGTCCTGACGCAAACCGGTTCCTACGCCATCCTCTGGTTCATCGCGGGGTCCGCCTACCTTCTCGGCTTACTTGTCATCCATGTCCTCGTGCCGCGCATGGAGCCGGTGAAGATGGAAGACATCGCCGAAGCCGAGGCCAAGTAAGCCTCGGTAAGGTGATAAAACAAAAGGGCCCCGTGACGGGGCCCTTTTTATTGGCGTGGTGCGCGGTGCTCAGCCGGCGACGACGATGTTCACCAGTTTGCCCGGGACGACGATCTCCTTCACGACGGGCTTGCCGTCGGTGAACTTGAGCACGTCGGCGTGGGCCTTGGCCAGCGCGAGTAAGGCGTCTTTGGAGATATCCTTGGCGACCTTGGCGGTGGCGCGGACCTTGCCGTTGACCTGGAAGATGACTTCGACGGTCGTCTCGATGAGCTTGGAGGCGTCGAGTTTAGGCCAACCGCCGGCGGTGACGTTCTCTTTGTGGCCAAGGCGGGACCAAATCTCTTCGCACACGTGCGGGGCGAACGGCGCGGCGAGGCGCACGAAGTCTTCAACGGTCGAGCGGCGCAAAGCCGGGGATTTCTCAGCGACGTTCATGAGGATCATCATCTGCGAAATGGCGGTGTTGAACTGGAGCGTCTCGATGTCCTTCTCGACCTTCTGGATGGTCCGGTGGAGTTCGCGGACGAGCTCTTCGGATTCGGCGCCTTCGGCGCTAATCTTCGTCGAGACCTTGCCGGTGTTCTCGTCGACCGCCAGGCGCCAGAGGCGACGGAGGAAGCGGGTGATACCGATGATGCCGTCCGAATTCCAAGGCTTGGAGGCCTCGAGCGGTCCGAGGAACATCAGGTACATGCGGAGCGCATCGGCGCCGTGGTCCTTGACGATGGAGTCCGGGTTCACGACGTTACCGCGGCTCTTGGACATTTTCTCGCCGTCCTCGCCCATAATGAGGCCCTGGTGGAAGAGTTTCTTGAACGGTTCGGCGGTCGGCAGGACGCCAATCTCGTAGAGGAAGCGATGCCAGAAGCGCGCGTACAGCAGATGGAGCACGGCGTGTTCGGCACCGCCAATGTAGAAGTCAGGGCAACCCCAGTATTCCAGGTCGGCCTTGGAGGCGATGGCCTCGGCGTTCTTGGGGTCGATGTAGCGCAGGTAGTACCAGCAGGAGCCCGCCCACTGGGGCATAGTGTTCGTCTCACGCGAGGCCTTGATCCAGAGCGGACCAGGCTGCGGCTTCGACTGCGAGACGGTGGCGCCGGAAGCGACGTCATACCAGACTTCGGTCCACTCGGGTTCCTTCGAGAGCGGCGAATCGCCGGTGGGCGAGGGCTGGTAGGATTTGACCTGAGGCAGAGCGAGTGGGAGCTGCTTGGAGGTCAGCGGCACGGCGCAGACTTCGACGCCGTTGAGCTGGCAAGTGACGGGCTCCTTCGGGAGGAACTCGCGCACTTCGGAGTCGGCCGGGATCTTGGCGTAGTCTTCGCGGGAAACCCACAGGAGCGGGAAGGGTTCGCCCCAGTAGCGCTGACGCGAGAAGAGCCAATCGCGCAGCTTGAAGTTTACGGCGAGCTTACCCTGGCCCTTGGCCTCGAGTTCAGCGGTAATTTTCTTCTTGGTCTCAGTGGCAGAGAGGCCATCGAAAGCACCCGAGTTCACCATCGGGCCGTCTTCGGTCCAAGGCTTCTCGTTGACGTCGATCGCTTCCTTGGAGCCAACGACCTGAATAATCGGGAGTTTAAATTCCTTGGCGAATTCCCAGTCGCGTTCGTCGTGCGCCGGCACAGCCATAATCGCACCGGTGCCGTAGGTGATGAGTACGTAGTCGGCGGTCCAAACGGGAATCTTGGCCCCGTTGACGGGGTTGATAGCGTAGGAGCCGGTGAACACGCCAGTCTTCTTCTTGGCCGCGAGGTCGGTGCGTTCGAGGTCGGTCTTGTTGCGGACCGCGGCGACATAGCTTTCGACCGCATTCTTTTGGGCGGCGGTGGTGAGCTTGCCGATGAGGGGGTGCTCGGGGGCGATGACCATGTAGGTCGCGCCGTAAAGGGTGTC
>CAMDQP010000087.1 GCA_945906115.1 Opitutus sp. GAS368 | reverse complement strand
CTCGCTTCGACCCGGTGGAATTCCAGTCCACGATCCGCAGCACGCGCGGCGTGCTCCACCTGGTCAGCCGCGAAGGCCGACCGGTCGACGTCGAACAGGCTGTGATTGACGAACTCAACGCGCTCGGCCCCGACGCGATCCTCTCGATGCTCGATGAGGAACTGAAGGTCGGCGCCAAAGCCCGCGTCATCCGTGGCATCTTCACGGGCTCCGAAGGCGAGATTATCCGCCTCGAGTCGCCCCAGAAACGCATCGCGCTGTTACTCTCGATCCTCGGCTCCGACCAGCCGGTCGAACTGCCGCTCGATGATGTCGAAGGCCTCCCCGACGAAGAGTAAATTATCTAGCCCCACCCCTGGCCCTAGCCCTTTCGTATGATCCTCGACCAACTCTCCGCCTCCGCCGCTTACGAGTCGCTGCATCCGCTCTTCCCCAAGGCGTTCGCCTACCTGCGCTCGTTCGACGTGAAGACGGAGGACGGTAAAGTCGAACTCCAGGGCCAGGACCTCGTGGCCATCGTGCAGCGCTACCAGACTGCCCCCTCCGCGGAAAAGCTCTGGGAAGCCCATCAAATCTACGGCGACATTCAGGTCGTCTATCAAGGCCTGGAAAATTGCGGCCATGCCGACCAGAAGACCCTCGTCGTCACGATGCCCTACATCGCAGAGAAGGACGTCGAGAAATACGCCGCCCCTTCGTCGCCCACCGCCTTGCTCACCCTTGGCCGCGGCAATTTCGCGATTTTCCATCCCCAGGACGGCCATCAGCCGGGCGTGCAAATCGGTACACCGGGCGAAATCCTGAAGGTAGTCATCAAGTTCCGCCTGAAGGTCTGAGCGGCTTGCAACTTCGCCAGCTTTGCGGTGTCCTATGGTTAACCCCATGAGACTCCGCGCCTGCCTACTCCTTGCCCTCACCTGCACCCTCGGCTTTGCTCAGGATGTCACCCGCGTCTCCGACGTCATCTACACGAAACATGACGGCGTGGCGCTGACGATGGACATCTTCACGCCCGCCAAGCCGAACGGCGCGGCGGTCGTCAAGATTATCAGCGGCGGCTGGAACTCCAACCATAACGGCATCAGCGACGGTGGCTGGCCGAAGCACGGCTTCACGACCTTCGTCGTCGTGCACGGCACGCAGCCCCGCTTCCATATCGACGAGATTGTCGGTGACCTCCAGCGTTCGGTCCGCTTCATCCGCGCCAACGCTGCCAAGTTCGGCATCGACCCGAACAAGATCGGCGTGACCGGCGGCAGCGCCGGCGGCCACCTCAGCTTAATGCTGGGTACGCGTGTCCTGGCGGCTAATCCGAAGTCAAAGGATCCCGTCGAGCAGGTGAGCTCCGAGGTAAACGCGGTCGCCTGCTTTTACCCGCCGGTCGATTTCCTCAGCTGGGCCAAGGAAGGCGACAGCAAGGAAGGCGCCGGCCCCCTGACCGTCCGCGCGCCAGCCTTCGGACCGATTGTGACCACCGCCGAAGGACGCGAACGCGCCGGCCGCGAACTCTCGCCGCTCTTCTGGATCAGCGATAAGACGCCTCCGACCTATATCGTTCAGGGCGACGCCGATCCGCTCGTCCCCGACTCCCAAGCCCGTCGCTACCTCGCCCGCGCCAAGGAAGTCGGCGCCAAGGCCGAAGTCCTGATTCGCCTTGGTGGCGCCCACGGTGGCTGGGTCGAGATGGCCGACGACAACGTCCGTATGGCCGAATGGTTCAGCCTCCATCTCCTCGGCCAGCAGCCGGCTAAGCCCTTTAATTTCGACATCTCGTCCCTGCCCAGCACGCCGGCGCCGAAGAAGGCTGCGAAGAAGTAAGCAGGGCCGAGGGACGATTTACGCTGGCAGGAAACCCCAGCCGTTTGCATAAAGACGGCATGGCTTCGCCTTGCCGACTCATCCTCGCCCTCGATGTAGAGACCAAGGAGGAAGCCTTGGCACTCGCTCGCCCGCTCGCCGGCAACCTCGCTTGGGTGAAGCTCGGCCTCCAGCTCTTCACCCGCCACGGACCGGGCATCGTCGACGAATTCCACGCGATGGGCTTCAAGGTCTTCCTCGACCTGAAGTTCCACGATATCCCTAACACGGTCTCCTCGGCGATCAAGAGCCTCAAAGGCCGCCCCTGCTCCCTCTTGACCATCCACGCCTGCGGTGGCCCCGAGATGATCGCCCGCGCCGCCGAAGCCGCGAAGTCCACCCTGCCCGACTGCACCGTGCTCGCTGTCACGGTGCTGACCTCGATGGACCACGCCCAGCTTTCGGCCACGGGTGTCGCCCGAACTCCCGAGGAACAAGTCCGCCTGCTCGGTCGCATGGCCATCAATGCCGGCATTGGCGGACTGGTCTGCTCTCCTCTCGAACTCCCGATGCTCCGCCAAGATCTCGGCGCTGGCCCGACCCTCGTGACCCCAGGCATCCGTTATCCCGACGCCGCGGGCGATGACCAGAATCGCGTCATGACGCCAGCCCAGGCCGCCGCCGCGGGCGCCAGCTTCATCGTGGTCGGCCGGCCGATCCTCAAGGCCAAGGACCCCGCCGCTGAAACGCTCCGTATCCGTCGTGACATCGGCGAGAGCGCATGAGCGCCGCCGACGACATCCTCGTTCTTCTCGCCGCGGGTTCCGCACGGCGCATGCAAGCAGTCGTCGACGACAAGATCACCGCGCTCCTCGCCGGTAAACCAGTCTTCCTTCATTCGCTACAATCCTTCCTCAGCACGGGCCTCATCGGCCGCGTGGTCATCACCTATCGCGACGAAGCCCAGCTCACCAAACTTAAGGCCCAACTCGCCGGCCATCTGCCCACGGCCACCCAAATCGATTTCGTGCCCGGCGGCGAATCCCGCCAGGATTCCGTCCTCGCCGCGCTTAATACGTGCGAAGGCCACGCCGGCTTGGTGCACATCCATGATGGGGCCCGTCCGCTCGTCTCGCCCGAAGCCATCCGCAAGGTCCGCGACAAGGCCAAGGAAACCGGCGCCGCCATCCTCGCCGGACGCGCCGCCGACACGGTGAAGATCGCCAAGATCGGCTCGACTTCCGTCGAGACGTCGCCGGATCGCGGACTCGTCTGGACGGCCGAGACGCCGCAGGTCTTCCGCACCGCCATCGTGCTCAAGGCCTATCGCAAGGTCGCCGAACTGCAGCGCAAGGTCACCGACGATAGCTCGGCAGTGGAATTCGTCGGGCAGGAGGTCTCCTTGGTCGAGAACCCTTCGGTGAATCTGAAGCTGACGCGTCCGGCGGACTTTGTCTTGGCGGAAGCGATTCTCAAGACGCGCTAAGCGCTCAGTAACCGGCCTGACGGAGCGCAGCATCCAACTTCGCCTGGAAGTCGGTGATGTCCTGCGGTGTCGGACGATATCCCGGCGTCCGTGCGGCCATGCCGGGGCGACCCTGATGATCGATATACCAATCGGCCTTTTCGCCATCAGAGAAAGTAACGTGGCCGCTGACCATGGCATGCGGTTGAGCGATGGTGTCGACCTCGACCGTCACGACACCAGCGCCCTGGGCGGTTTCAGCCGGGACGCCAGCCTCAGCGGGGGCGTCGTCGGCGACGGGCTCTTCCACCGGCTTGGGCTCTTCCTTCTCGACGAGTGCAAGGTTGAGGTCGTCCACGAGAAAGCGGACGTCCATGTAGGTCATCGGGACCTCGAGCTGCGTCGAAAGGCGCTCCTGGATCTGCGAAAGCGTGGCGCCTTCGGCCACCCAGGCGGAAACCTTGGAAATCTGTTCGGGAGTCAGTCGGGCCATAGTCGGCTAAAGTGTGGGACCCTCCGCCGATTTTCAAGCGTCTCGTCTCTTATTCGTTGGAAAATACGCCCCCGCCCACCAAGTTAAGCCCATGCAGTCCGAGATCAGCTGGCAAAAGCAAGGAGCGTTCACCGACATCGTGTACGAGAAGGCCGATGGCATTGCCCGCGTGACCATCAATCGCCCCTCTCGCCGCAATGCCTTCACCCCGGACACAATCGCCGAGATGCTGAAGGCCTTCTCCGATGCGCGCGACGATGCCTCCATCGGCGTGGTGCTCCTGCGTGGCGCCAACCCGCAGGACGACGGCAAGTTCGCCTTCTGCGCTGGCGGCGACCAAAAGATCCGGGGCGATAAGAAAGGCGGCTACATGGGTAAGGACGGCGTGCCTCGCCTTAACGTCCTCGACCTCCAACGCCTCATCCGTTCGATGCCCAAGGTCGTCATCGCCCTCGTGGCCGGTTTCGCCATCGGTGGCGGTCACGTGCTCCACGTCATCTGCGACCTCACCATCGCCGCAGACAACGCGGTCTTCGGCCAGACCGGCCCGACAGTCGGCAGTTTCGACGGCGGCTTCGGCGCCTCCTACCTCGCCCGCGTCGTCGGCCAGAAAAAGGCCCGCGAGATCTGGTATCTCTGCCGCCAGTATGACGCCAAGCAGGCCCTCGAGATGGGACTCGTCAACACAGTCGTCCCCTACGAACAGCTCGACGCCGAAGGCGTGAAGTGGGCGCAAGAAATCCTCACGAAGAGCCCGCTCGCCATCCGCTGCCTGAAGTCGGCCTTTAATGCCGAACTCGACGGTCAGGCCGGCATCCAAGAACTTTCTGGCAACGCCACCCTGCTCTATTATCTTTCGGAAGAGGGCGACGAAGGTCGTGCCGCTTGGAACGAGAAGCGTCCTCCCAATTTCCGAAAATTCCCTTGGCTCCCGTAAATCCGATTCGCGTCACCGAGCGCGCGCAGAAGCTTGCGACCGAAATCCTCCGCCCCGGCGACATCGCCGTCGACGGCACCGCCGGCAAAGGGCGCGATACGGCCTGTCTGGCCCAAGCCGTCGGCCCAAAGGGCCACGTGCACGCCTTCGA
>CAMDQP010000086.1 GCA_945906115.1 Opitutus sp. GAS368 | reverse complement strand
ATCCAGAGGAGTTCATCGACCGCGAGTCCGTCGCGGATGGCGGCGTGGAACGCGGCGTCATCGCGGCCTTCGGCGCGGTTCGGATTATTCTGCACGGCCTCGGTGGTGAGGAGCAGGCCGTCGCCGGAGACTTCGATGCCGCCGCCTTCGAGCTCAAACGGATAGCTAAATTTCTTCACGCCGAGGCGCGCGGCGATCTTGCCGGGGACTTGGTTGTCGAGCGAGGCCTCGAACTTGCCGCCCCAGCCGTGGAATTCCCAGTCGGTGAGCGCGAGTTCCTTGGTCTGATCGTTCTTCACGAAGATTGGGCCGTGGTCGCGGCACCAGACGTCGTCGGTGGCGATATCGGTCAGTTCGATGACGGAAAGGTCAGCCTTGGCTTCCTTGAGTTCGCGTTCGGCTTCGGCGCGCAGCTTGCCCGCGGCGTTAATCTTCACCGGCTGGAACTTCGAAATCGCCGCGGCGAACTCCGCAAACTTGGCGGGGATGAGGCCGTAGTGTCCCGGCCAGAGCGCGGTGTTCGAAGGCCAGGACAACCAGGTGGCGGACTGGGGTTCCCATTCCGCGGGCATGCGGAATCCGAGGGAGCGAGGCGTGGCCATGCGGAAGGTCAGTCGCGCAGACGGCGCGTCAGGTCGCCGTAGGCGTCGATGCGGCGATCGCGGAAGAACGGCCAGATGCGGCGGAACTCGCGCTGCTTCACAAGGTCGCAATCGGCGAGGAGGATTTCCTCCTGCTCGATCGAGGCGCGGGCGACAATTTCGCCGTACGGATCGGACACAAAGCTCTGGCCCCAGAACTGCGTGCGGCCTTCGGTGCCGACGCGGTTGGTCGCGGCGACGTAGCAGCCATTGGCGACGCCGTGGCCGCGCTGGACGGTCTCCCAGGCGTTATGCTGCGCATGGCCGAGGGCGGCCTTCTCTTCGGGCAGCCAGCCGATGGCGGTCGGGTAGAAAAGGATCTGCGCACCGCCGAGCGCGGTGAGGCGAGCGGCTTCGGGGTACCACTGGTCCCAGCAGATGAGCACGCCGATGTCGCCATGCGCGGTCTTCCAAGTGCGGAAGCCGAGGTCACCGGGCGTGAAATAGAATTTCTCTTCGAAGCCCGGGTCCTGCGGGATGTGCATCTTGCGGTACTTGCCGAGCACGGTGCCGTCGGCGTCAATGACGGCCGCGGTGTTGTGGTAGACTTCGCTGCCACGCGCTTCGAAGAGCGGGGCAACGATGACAACGCCGAGGCGCTTGGCGGCCTTGGCGAGCTCGGTCACGGACGGTCCGGTCTCGATGGGCTCGGCGAGGTCGAAGTTCTTCGGGTCCTGGTTGATGCAGAAATATTTCGTCGTGAACATCTCCTGCAGGCCGATGATCTTGGCACCCTTGGCCGCCGCTTCTTCGATGCGGGGTAAGGTCTTACGCACGTTCGCCGCCGGGGTGTCCTCGGCGGTGAGCTGAATGAGGCCGATGCGGACGGAGTCAGCCATGGCGAGGGTCGTCAGTAGACGAGTTTGTTAATCGGATACTCCACGATGCCCTCAGCGCCGGCGGCCTTGAGGGTCGGGATGAATTCGCGCGCCTGGCGGGTGTCGATGATCGTCTCGACGGCGACCCACTCGGGATTGCTCAGCGGGGAGACCGTCGGATTACGCAAGGCGGGGAGGGCGGCGGCGATCTGGTCGAGCTTGGCCTTCGGGAGGTTGAACTTGAGGCCGACCATGTGCTGTGCGGCGAGGGCACCCTGCAGCATGAGGACGATCTGTTCGATCTTGGCGCGCTTGGCGGGATTGGCCCAGGCGGCTTTGTTCGCGACGAGGACGGTGGTGGTCTCCATCAGCTGGGCGACGATGCGCAGATTGTTGGCTTTGATGGATGAGCCGGTCTCGGTGATGTCGACGATAGCGTCGGCGAGCTCAGGCACCTTCACTTCGGTGGCACCCCAGGAGAATTCGACTTCGCATTCGACGCCCTGCGCCTTAAACCAGCGGCGGGTGGTCTCGACGAGTTCGGTGGCGACACGCTTGCCGGCCAGATCCTTGGCGGTCTTGACGGGCGAGCCTTCGGGCACGCAGAGGACCCAGCGGGATTTCTGGGCGGAGGCCCGGCTGTAGATGAGTTCGCAGACCTGCACGACGTCGGCATTGTTCTCTTGGACCCAGTCCTGCCCGGTGAGGCCACAGTCGAAGAAGCCATGTTCGACGTAACGGGCGACTTCCTGGGCACGGATGAAGCGGCCATCGAGGGCGGCGTCATCGAAGGAGGGGCGGTAAGAGCGGCTGCTCTTGGTGACGGGGAACCCGGCCCGGGCAAACAGCTGGAGAGTGGCCTCTTCCAGGCTGCCTTTAGGCAGACCGAGCATCAATTTAGCGGCTTCCTGACTCATTTGAGTATGGAGGAAGCCCACCCACCGCCCCTCCGCAAGCCTTACCTCGCCCCAGCGGGCGGCGCTCAGCGGGGAGCGAGTTGGGCGTCACACCTCCGGGACAGAAGGACCCGCCTGCCCGCCGCGACCGGGCATCCGGGCGCCAGCCATCCGAGAAAAACGGCCGTTTACCCTACTTTTCGCCTCCACCGTTGACCCTGCTCAGTGGCACGCCTACTGCTCGATTTCAGCGTACCTCGATGTCCGTTCCCTCCAAAAGTACCCGCCTCGGGTCCGCCCTGCGCAAGCTGCTCACGATGCTCTGCGGCGTGGTGCTATTCCTGGTGATGCTGGGCTTGTTGGGCGTCTGGGCCCTAGGTCGATTCTCCCCCAAGCTACTCGATTCCTCCCTCGCCACGAGGTCCGGCGCCCATCTGGCGGTCGCGACCAACGACACAAACCTCTTCGCCGGACGGGTGGCCTACACGGGCCTGACGATCACCAACCCGACCCGCTGGACCGAGAAGGAGTTCCTCAAGGTCCGTCGGCTCGCCATCGATCTCGATCTGCCGACCTTCTTCGAAGGCGGTAGCCGAGTCTTCCATGACGTCGAACTCGATATCGAGCATCTCACGATCGTCGGTAAGGCCGACTTCCTCGCCGATAATAACGCGAAGGATATCTTCAACGGGCTTAAGTCGGTGCCCGTCGCCAACGCCCCGAAGCCCCCGCCCGGCCCGCCGAGCGCTAAGCAGCCCTTCCTCATCAAGCACCTGCGAGTCCGCGTCGATCGCATCACGATCATCTCGGGCGACGGTACCGACCTGCGTAAGGTGGTTGTCGACCAGGCCTTCAACTACGTCTTCGAGGCTCGCGATATCACCGAGCGTAACTTCGACGAGAAAGTCTCCCGCCCGATGGGCACGCAGGCCGTGCAGACCGCCGTCCAGCAACAGCCCGAACTCCTCCTCGACCTCGCCCGCGAGCGTCTCCGCAAATCCGTGACCGAGAAGCTGCGCGGCGAAAAATAATCTTATGACCGACCCGATCCCTTCCTCCGAACCGATCCAGCCCGACGTCGCGACCCGTCTCGCCGAACTCGAAGGCCAGGTCGCGCTCCTCAAGGACACGGTGCTGCGCAGCAACGCCGACCAGCAAAACCAGCAGCGCCGCCACCAACGCGAGGGCATCGAGCTCCGCAAGTTCGCCACGGCCGGCCTGCTTGAAGATCTTCTGCCCGCCCTGGATTCCCTCAACCTCGGGCTGGAGTCCGCAGCAAAGCAGGCTGACGGGCGCGCCGTCGCCGAAGGCTTCCGCATGGCGGTCGGCCAGTTGCGTTCGATTCTTTCCGCGCAGGGCCTCGTCGAGGTCAACCCGGTGGGCCAGCCGTTCGATCCCTCCCGCCACGAAGCCGTGGGCTCCGAGCCCAGCGCCGCTGTCGCCGAAGGCACGGTCCTCCGCGTCGCGCGCTCGGGCTGGTTACTCCATGACCGCGTCCTCCGCCCGGCGGCCGTCTTCGTCTCCGCAGGCGCTGCCAAGTAATCTTTCCCGATGGCTGACGAATATTACACCCTGCTGGGCGTCGCGAAGTCCGCGTCCGCCGATGAGCTCAAGAAGGCCTATCGCAAGAAGGCGCTGGAGTTTCACCCCGACCGCAATCCGGGCAACAAGGAGGCCGAGGAGAAGTTCAAGAAAGTCTCCCGCGCGTACGAGATCCTCAGTGATGACGGTAAGCGCAAGCTGTACGACCAGCATGGTGAAGCGGCGTTCGACCCCAACAAGGGCGCGGGCGCTGGTCGCGGCCCAGCGGGCGGTGGTTTCCGTGGCGCCGATCCGCGCGACATCTTCGAACAGATGTTCGGCGGTGGCGGCGGCGGTGGCTTCGGCGGTTTCGGTGGGGGCGCGAGCGAGACCCAGGATGACGCCGGCGAAGACCTGCGCGTCGATCTGAAGATCACGCTCGAAGAGGCGGCCGAAGGCGTCGAACGCAAGATCCCCTATCGTAAGCACGTCGCTTGCACGAAGTGCGCCGGCTCCGGCGCCGAGCCCGGCTCGAAGAAGAGCCGGTGCCCGACTTGCGGCGGCCAAGGCCAGGTGGTCCGTTCCAACGGCTTCTTCCAGATGCGCCAGGTCTGCCCTTCGTGCGGCGGCCAAGGCGAACGCATCGACAAGCCCTGCAAGCCTTGCTCCGGCGAAGGCCGCACCGTCGCTGATTCCACGGTCAGCCTACGCATTCCTCCCGGCGTCGATACCGGCACTAAGCTCCGCTCCAGCAGCAACGGCTCGGCCGGCCGCCGCGGCGCTTCTGCCGGTGACCTGTATGTCTATATCGCGGTCACGGATCACGAGCTCTTCGAGCGTGATGGCGACGACCTTGCTTGCAGTGTGCCGGTGAAGTTCTCGATCGCCGCTCTCGGCGGTAAGATTGTCGTCCCGAAGCTCAAGGGGAAGACGACGCTCAACATCCCTTCCGGTACCCAGGGCGGCACGATCTTCCGCCTTCG
>CAMDQP010000085.1 GCA_945906115.1 Opitutus sp. GAS368 | reverse complement strand
AGGCAGAGGGCGATGAGGCCGATGAGGCGCCAAGGGAATCCCGGGTTGCTCCTTGCATGCCGCTCGCGGGCTAGGTCTTCGAGGCTGGGTTCCATGGCGTCATTTTCGACGGCCATTCACGGGTGGCAAGCCCTCGGACGGAGTCCGCTTGCCATCCGCCGTCTTCCCCCTCTTTTTAGGGCCTTATCACTATGTCCGACTCTTACATCCAGCAGCTCTTCGCCGAACGCATCGGCGGCGTCAATTACGGCAAGTCGACCGCGATCTATAAGTTCGAAAAAATCAAGCGCGCCAAGGCCGCCGCCAAGAAGGCCAAGCCGGATGTCGCCCTGATCGACCTCGGCGTCGGCGAGCCCGACGAGATGGCCTTCCCAATGGTGGTGAAGGCGCTGCAGACCGAAGCCGCTAAGTCCGAGAATCGCGGCTACTCCGACAACGGTGGCACGGACTTCAAGCAGGCCGCCGCCCGCTACATGCAGAACCTCTTCGGCGTGACCGTCGACGCTGATACCGAAATCCTCCACTCGATTGGCTCCAAGGCCGCGCTGTCCATCCTGCCAGGTTGCCTGATCAACCCTGGCGATTATGTTCTCATGACTACTCCGGGGTACCCGGTGTTCGGTACGCACGCCAAGTATTACGGCGGCCATGTCCATAACCTGAAGCTCACCGCCGAGAATAATTTCCTGCCCGACCTGAAAACGATTCCCGCTGACGTTCTCGCTAAGGCCAAGGTGCTGGTGCTTAACTTCCCGAACAACCCGACCGGCGCCTGCGCCACGCGCAAGTTCTACGAGGAGGTCGTCGCCTTCGCCAAGCAGCACAACCTCGTCGTCATCCAGGATGCCGCCTACGGCTCGCTCCACTTCGGCCCCGAGCAGCTGTCGATTCTACAGGTCCCGGGCGCGAAGGACGTCGCCCTCGAGCTGCACACGCTCTCCAAGAGCCACAATATGACCGGCTGGCGCATCGGCTTCGTCGCCGGCAACGCGCTGCTCGTCCGTGCCTACGGCGACGTGAAGGACAATTCCGACTCCGGCCAGTTCCTTGGTATCCAGAAGGCTGGCGCTGCCGGTCTCGACGATGTCTCCATCCCGAAGGCCATCTCCGCCAAGTATTCTCGCCGCATGGACAAGCTCGTCGGCGTGCTCGCCCAGCTCGGCTTCCAGGTGCGCAAGCCTGGCGCCGGCTTCTTCCTCTACATGCCCGCCCCGAAGTCCGCGACTGGTCCTTCCGGCACGGTGAACTTCGATTCCGGCGAAGCTTTCTCGCAGTGGATGATTACCGAGCATCTGATCTCCACTGTGCCGTGGGATGATTGCGGTTCATTCGTCCGCTTCTCTGTGACCTTCGTTTCCGACAAGGGGGAGGACGGCGAAGGCGAAGTCATCGCTGAGGTCGAACGCCGCCTCTCGGCTTGGAAATTCAGCTTCTGAAGGCCTTTTTAAGCCTCCCTTTCTTGTCGGATTGACAGGGAAGGGGGGCTTTGTCCTTCTGAACGTCCAGTTAATTGGCCTGATAGCTCAGTTGGTAGAGCAGACGCCTGAAGAGCGTCGTGTCGTTGGTTCGATTCCGACTCAGGCCACCATTTAACGCCAGCCCATCCGATTTAACCCGGGTGGGCTGGTCCTTTTGAGGCCTCAGCGACCGAAAATCAGGCGCCAGACCGAGAAGTCTTTGCCTCGGTCGACCGGCTCGGCTGGAGGCGTCTCCCAGCCGCTAGCCAGTAGGGTCAGGCGGCGGGTCTCCTCGCGGTTACGGTCTTTCTTCGTGGTCTTCTCGAGCCACTCGGCCCGCACGACCCCGAAGGGAGTCGCGTCGGAACGCCAGACGGTGCCTTTGAACTCGATGGTCTGCTTCGGGACCACGGGCGGGTCGGTCACGGTACTCGCAAGCATCTTCATCCGCTCGCATACGAAAGGCTTGCCGCCAGCTTCGATGGTTTCCTGCGCAGGCGTATCCGCGCTCAGTTCGCTGGCGTAAGTGAGATTCGCCCACTTCGAAACCCAAGCGATGTCTTCGCGGGTCATGTGGTAGGCTCCTTTGACGGGATTCGAGAAGACGATCTCCTGCGAGTTCTCGATCAAGCGGCCGGCCCGCTCGCGATCCATGTCGGTGCTCAGGAGCAGACGAAGTGGGGCTTGTTCGCGCGACCCCAACCAGCCGACTGGCTCGACGTTGAACCAGACGTGCGGTTTACCGCCGACGTCCATGCCGGAGCGGATCGAGAGGCTGAGTTCGGATTTCGAGACGACCTTACCGTCGCGGATGGTCTCATATTGGTAGCGCGCCCACGTGCCGGGCTTGGGCAGTTTCTCTGCGAAAATCTGCCACTGGGCCGGCGAAGAGATGGCGCCCGCCAAGAGCAGGAGGAGGGAGACGAGGCGGCGCATGGGCTTATTAATGGTCATTTATTGGCCTTTTGGCGAGCATCGACCCGCTTCAGGCTCCTTTGCCTTTGACTCTCCATGCCTCCGCCCTTGAAGTCGGGGTCTTCGTCATGGAATCCCTGGCCCAGTCTTCGACCTCCCTCCGCTCCGCGGCTGGTCGTGCCATCATTCCGGCGGTTATTACCATCATCGGGCTCTAAGCCCGCTGAACGGAACGCCCGACGGGCGACTCCCCGTTCCGCGGCGCCCGGAACGGCCCCCTCCCTTTACACCTCTTTCCCAACCACACCACCATGGCACGCTCCATCGAAATCTATGATACCACCCTCCGCGACGGCTCGCAGGGGCAGGGCATTCATTTCTCCGTTGATGACAAGCTACGCATCGCCGCTGAGCTCGAACGCTTCGGTATGACCTACATCGAAGGCGGCTGGCCGGGCTCCAATCCCCGCGACGTCGAGTTCTTCGCCCGCGCCAAGAAGATCAAGTTCAAGCATGCCAAGCTGGCGGCCTTCGGGTCGACCCGCCGCAAGGGCGTACGCGCCTCGGAAGACGCCCAGGTGCGCGGCCTTCTCGAAGTCGATACCCCGGTGGTCACGATCTACGGTAAGACCTCCGCCCTCCACGTCCGCGAAGTGCTCCGCTGTTCACCCGAGGAGAACCTCGAGATGATCCGCGATACGATCGCTTTCTTGAAGTCCCATCGCCGCGAAGTCGTCTACGATTGCGAACACGCTATCGATGGTTGGAAGGAAGATCCGGCCTATGCCATCGCGTCCATGCTCGCCGCCGTCGCCGGCGGTGCCGACCGCATTGTCCTTTGCGACACCAACGGCGGCTCTCTGCCGGCCGAAGTCGCCGCGGCCACCCGCGCCGCCATCGCCGCGCTCAAGAAGACCCCGGTCGGCATCCATACGCATGACGACGCCGGTCTCGGCCTCGCCAACGCCCTCGCCTCGCTTGAAGCGGGAGCCTCGCACGTCCAGGGCACTGTCAACGGTATCGGCGAACGCACCGGTAATTGCGACCTCACCGCAGTCATCCCGTGCGCCCAGCTGAAGTTCGGCTGGAAGTGTGTCTCCTCGACCTCGCTCAAGGGCCTCGCTGGCCTTTCGCGTTTCGTTGATGGCGTCGCCAACCTCGCTCCCGATCCGCGCCGTCCGTGGGTCGGCACCGCTGCCTTCGCCCATAAGGGCGGCACGCACGTGGACGCCGTCCGGAAGTTCTCCGCCGCTTATGAGCACATCGATCCGACCGTCGTCGGCAATGAGCGTACCGTGCTCGTCAGCGACCAGTCCGGCCGCAGTAATATCGTCCTCAAGGCGAAGTCCCTCGGCATCGATCTCGACCGCGATTCTCCCGCTACCGCCACCGCGCTCGATGAACTCAAAAAGCTTGAGCACGTCGGATGGAGTTTCGAAGACGCCGAAGCGTCGCTGGCCCTCCTGCTCCGTCGTCATATCGGCAAGAGCAAGGCCGCGCCGTTCGAGGTCGCTTCCTATCACGTCACCGCGCGCGGCGCTAAAGGCTCGGCTTATTGCGAGGCCGTGGTCCGCGTCAGCATTGGCGGCAAGGAGACCCTCACGGTCGCCGAAGGCGACGGACCCGTTCACGCCCTCGACCAGGCCCTGCGTTCCGCCCTCGTGAAGTCCTTCCCGAAACTGGCGAAGGTCAGCCTCGTGGATTACAAGGTCCGCATCCTCGGTGGTGCCGACGGCACCGCGGCCAAGACCCGCGTGGTCATCCGCTCCTCCGATGGCAAGGGTTCTTGGGGTACGGTCGGCGTCAGCGAAAACCTCGTCGAAGCCTCCCTGCAGGCGATCGTCGACGGTTACGCCCACGCGTTATCCTGATCTCCGCCTGACCATTGACTGCCTTCAAGGGCGGGGTAGAAATCTTCTATCCCGCCCTTTATGCGTCCGCTCCTCGTCCTACTCTTCGCCGCGTCCGTCTTCGCCGGAGCCGAAGTGAGTAACGCGTCAGACAAGCCGGGCCTCACCGAGGTCACCTTAGATTTCCTCGCTCGGACGATTGGGAAGTAAGGCTTACTCCTTCAGGCGGGCCATCACCGTCGAGCCTTGGAGCTGGACGTCGAAGCGGCCGGTGTCCTCGAGCATGCGGTAGAACTTCGCATAGCGCGGGGCGTTCGCTTCGAGGCCCGGGTGTTCCTGCAGGAGGAACTTCTTGATGACCTCGACCTTCAGCCATTCGCCTTCGGGCGCGAGGCCCGTGGCGACGTCGACGAGGGCTTCGATGATATCCTGGCGCTGTTGCAGCTGGGCGCGGCGCTGGTCGGCCTCGGCTTTGCCTTGGGCCTGCTGGGCCGACGAGAGGTTCGGGCGGTCGCGGTAATCTTGGCCGGAGTTATCGGGCGCCGGGCGAGCTTCGCGCGGGGCGCGCGGCTCGCGAGCCTGGCGGGGTTCGCGCTGGGCGCGTTCTGGGCGGGGCTCCCGGGCTTCGCGTCGGGGGCCGGGCTCGCGTTGCGGGCGAGGGGCATCGGCGAAGCGGAGTTCGGGCAGCATCTTCTCGAACTGGTCGAGCAGGGCGCCGACTTCCTT
>CAMDQP010000084.1 GCA_945906115.1 Opitutus sp. GAS368 | reverse complement strand
ATCGGTTACGGCCTCGCGATCGCCGACGTCGATGGCGACGGTAAGCCCGACATCATCCTGGCCGACAAGACCACGGTGCAGTGGTATCACAACCCGGACTGGAAGAAGCACGTCATCGCCACGAATCTCACGAAGGAAGATAACGTCTGTGTGGCCGCGCGCGATATCGACGGCGACGGCAAGGCCGAGATCGCGATCGGCGCGGGCTGGAATCCGGGAGACACGGTGAAGAGCGGCGCAGTCTTTTATCTCATCCCGCCCGCTGACCGGACCCAGAAGTGGGAAGCAGTGAAACTGCACCACGAACCGACCGTCCACCGCATGGCCTGGGTCGAAGCCGCTACGGGCCGCTGGGACCTCGTCGTGCAGCCCCTCCATGGCGTTGGCAATAAGGCCGGCGTCGGCGCGGGCGCCAAGCTCCTCGCCTATCGCAAGCCGGCCAATCCGAAGGACGAGTGGAAGACCGAGCTCGTCAATGACTCTGGACACATCACCCACAATCTCGACCCGGTGCGCTGGCAGAAACATATCGCCCAACAAATCCTCGCCGGCTCCAAAGAAGGCATCTGGTTCAATTCCTACGCCGACGGCGCCTGGCAGAAGACCCAACTGACCACCGAGCCCATCGGCGAACTCCGCGGCGGCCGCCTGCCCTCCGGCAACTTCATCGCGACGGTCGAGCCTTTCCACGGCACGAAGTCGGCCATCTACACCCGTGACGACACCGGCGCCTGGCAGCGCAATCAGGTCCTCGATGGCTTCAAGGATGGCCATGCGGTCGCCTGCGCTGACTTCCTCGGCACTGGCTCCGATCAAGTCATGATCGGTTGGCGCGGCACCGACCCCGGCGTCCGCCTGCTCACCCCGCTCGACGACGCCGGTAAGGCTTGGCGCACGAGCGTGATCTCGACCAAGGAGATCTCCGTCGAAGACTTCAAGGCCGCCGACTTGGATGGCGACGGCAAGCCCGACCTCATCGTCGCCGGCCGCCAGACCAAGAACCTGATGATCTTCTGGAACGCCCGCTGAGGCGTCCCCGATAGGCATGAAAAAGCCCTCGTGAGAGGGCTTTTTGCTTTCAGGACATAGTCCGACTAGGATTTGAACCTAGACAAGGAGAATCAGAATCTCCTGTGCTACCATTACACCATCGGACTGTCCTGAATCGTCAGACGATGGGACTCCCCGGCCGTTCGTCAAAAAGAAAGGAGTGCGAAAAAACAGCGGGAAAAGCCAATTCCCGCTTCGGGTGGCAGGTGGCAGCCCCAGGTGGCGGGTGGCGGGGAATCACGGCACCCGAAGGGAAAACCATCCTGCCACCTGAAACCCGGGGCCGCCACCTGCCACCCGAAACGATAACTAGGGCAGCACGCGGCACTACCCCTACCCCTACTTCTTCCTCTTCTTATTCCTCTTCGCCTTCGGAGCGCCCACCGATTTGGCCAACCACTGTCCATATTCCGCCTCGGAGATTTCGCTGGCAGCCAGGCCGAGCGTCTTGATCACGACTTCGACTTCCGACGCCTCGAAGGTCAGGCCATTTAATTCCATGAAAGCCGCGGCGGCCATGAAGCCGGTCCGCTTATTGCCGTCAGTGAACGGGTGGCCCTGGACAATCCCAACCGCATAAGCAGCGGCGAGACGCGCCAAGGTGGGTTCACCGTAAGAGAACAGATGCTTTGGTCGCGCCAAAGCCGACTGCAGGCGACCGGCGTCGCGGATGCTCGCATCACCACCATAGTCGGCGACAACCAACTCGTGGAGAGCCAGAACGGACTCCAACCCCAGCCAATGCGGCTCCTTCATTTGGCAAGCTCGCCCAGGGCGTTACGATAGCGACGGCTGAGCGATTTGAAGACTGCCAGCTCCTTGGCAAAATCCGGGTTGGTCGCAAATAGGCGGACGCCGTCCTTGGAGGCCGAGTAATCAAGGCCGTCGCCCTCCTCGACGCGGAGCTGCTCAAGGATTTCCTTGGGTAGGATCACCCCGAGCGAATTACCGATACGACGTACTTTGAGCTTCTTGGCCATATTCTCAATGTAACAACATTTGTTATAACATCAAGCCCAAAGCAAACTTCCCGGCTCCCGCCCTCCCCTTGAGCCCTGCCTCTCTGCCTTGGGTAGGGTCGAGCATCCCTGCTCGACCGCGGCCGACCAAGGATGGTCAGCCCTACCTCATGAATCTCCTCGTTCCGGCCCTCAGTCCTCTACGATTACTTCGCTCTTCCCGGCGCCCGATCCACGACCTTCTTCATCCGTCGCAAAATCTCGCGGAGGCGTTCGCGCGGGCAGCCGAAATTGAGACGCACGTGCCCGGATCCGCCAAAATCGGCGCCGTTGCCGAAACCGATGCCGCCCTTTTCGAACTCGGCGTGCGCGTCGTCGAAACCAAGCGCGGTGATGTCGAACCACACGAGGAAGCTGGCCTGCGGACGCTGACGCAGCACGACGCCGGGCATGGACTTAAGTTCCTGTTCAATGAGGTCGAGGTTACCGCGGAGGTAATCCACGCACTCGAGTCGCCATGGCTCACCGTGATCGAACGCGGCCTGAGTGGCGGCAAGACCGAAGACATTCTGGTCGAGCGATAGGCCTTGGATAATCCGGCGGAAGCGCGTGCGCAAGCCGGCGTCCGGGATGATTGCGAAGCCGCAGGTAAGGCCGGCGATATTGAAGGTCTTGCTCGCGGCCATCAGGGTGACGGTGCGGGCGGCGAGATCCTCTCCCATCGCGGCGAAGATGGTGTGCTTGGCGGTGGGGTCGAGCACGAGGTCGCAGTGAATCTCGTCGGAGCAGACGGTGAGCTCATGCTTGCGCACCAGGGCGGCGATCCGGTCGAGCTCGCCACGGTCGAAGACGCGGGCCAGCGGGTTGTAAGGGTTGCAGAGCAGAAGCACCTTGGCGTGCGGCTGCGCGCAGGCGGCCTCGAGCTTGGCCCAGTCAAAAGTCCAGCGTCCGCCCTCGAACACCATCTCGAGTTTCAGCGAGTTGCGCTCGGACAGCACCGGCGCGGACATAAACGGCGGGTAAACGGGGACGGTCGTGACGACGGATTCGCCGGGCTTACTGGCGCAGCGGATGGCGGCATGGATGCCGGGCACGAGCGAGCACATGAACGTGATCCACTCGGGCTTAATCTCCCAGCCATGGCGACGGCGGAGGTGGTTAACGATGGAAGCGAGGACCGCCTCGCGCTGCGCGGGGTAACCGTACACGCCATGTGCGGCGCGAGCCTGGACGGCTTCGACGACGGCAGGCGGCGCCGTGAAGTCCATGTCCGCGATCCAACAAGGGATGATATCCTTATCGGCATACTTGTGCCACTTGGTGCTGTCGGTCCCGGAGCGTTCCGGACAGCTGTCAAAATTGAAAGCCATAGTCTGAGGTGAACCTTGGATTGAACCTCCCGACGGGCAAACGCAATCTGCCACCGCCTTATGACTCGCTGGCTGGCTGACCTTGACCGCGGGTTCTTTGACCTGGTCTTCCCCCGGGACTGCGCGGTCACGCAGGAGCCGATGGACGATGACGCTCGCCTGCACCTCTCGGCCGCCGGGGCCGACCAGCTCCCCCGTATCACCGACCCCCGGTGCCTGACCTGCGGGCACCCCTTCGAAGGCATCCTCGAAGGCGACCGGGCTTGCCCCCATTGCCTCGACCTCCAGCCCGCCTTCGCCCGGGCGGTCTGTGCCTTCCGCGCCCGCGGCCCCACCCGGCGGATCATCCACCGCATCAAATACGAACGTTGCCCATTCCTGGCCGACGACCTCGCCCATGCGGCCCTCACGGACGAAGTGTTCCGCCGCCATCTGGCTGGCTCGGTGCTCGTGCCGGTTCCCCTGCACACCGCTCGCAAATTCGATCGTGGCTATAATCAGACCGAGCGGATTGCCACGGTCCTGGCGGAACATGTCGCCGGGTGCCGGGCCGAGTTCCTCCTCCGCAAACAGCATGATACCATTTCCCAGACCCGCCTCGGTCGCCAGGAGCGACGTAAGAATGTCGCGGGCGCGTTCGTCGTCGCCGACGGGATGTCCGTCGACCCGCTCACCCGTTATGTCGTCATCGACGATGTCCTGACCACCGGCGCGACATTGCACGGGTGCGCGCTCACCTTACGCAAAGCCGGCGCGATGTTGGTAGATGCCGCGGCATTAGCGCACGGGTGAGCGAGAAAGAGGCTCGGAGGCCCAGAGGCTCAGTTGACCAGAGAGTGAAATATTCAAGGGGAGACCGGAAACCGGGAGGTTTGCTTCGGGCATTATTAATAACCCCAGCCAATCATCCGGTCTCCGGTTTCCCTTTGAGTGCTGGAGCTTATCTGGTCCACCGAGCCTCTGGGCCTCCGGGCCTCTAAGTTGCCTCCCTTGCCAACTTGTCAACTTGTCAACTGGTCAACTAGCGCCTCGTCCACGCCCATCTTAGCGACAACGAAGGCGCGCATATCCGGTGCAAGCGGCGCGGTGAAAGTCCGCGTGATACGCGGCGGGAAGCGAAACTCGAGCTTAGCGGCGTGCAATGCCTGGCGGCCCATCTCGAGCGCACCGGCGAGGCGCGGCGTCCAACCATGCGCGACGAATTCCATGTAGAGCGAATCGTCGCCGCCGTAGAGTTTGTCGCCGATGACGGGATACCCGAGCCAGAAGGCGTGGGCGCGGATCTGATGCTTGCGGCCAGTGTGCGGCTGCACGCGCGCGAGGGTGTAGCCGTTACGCACGAGCACGGGCTCGAAGAAGGTCGCGGCGGGCAGAGTGCCAGGGCCTGCACGGACGGCGGTCTTCACAACGACCTGGCTGGTCTCGTCGGGCCCGAGCGGCTGGTCGACCATGACGGGCTCCTTGAGCTCGCCCTTAAGCAGCGCGTAGTAGGTCTTGATCACCATGCGGCGCTCCATCGCGGTCTGCGCGGCGGAAGCCGCATCGTAATGCTTGGCGATGAGGATCACGCCGCTGGTCTCGCGGTCGAGACGACTGACGAGGTGCGAGACGTCCATCTGCTTCCATTCCTT
>CAMDQP010000083.1 GCA_945906115.1 Opitutus sp. GAS368 | reverse complement strand
GCGAGCTCGAGATGCTGCTTCTGGTCGTCGCCGACTGGCACGAGCGAGGCGTTATAGAGCAGGATGTCCGCCGCCATGAGCACCGGGTAGAAAAGGAGCCCGGCGTCGACCGACTGCTGCTTGCGCGACTTGTCCTTGAACTGGGTCATGCGCTCAAGCTGGCCGAGCGGGCAAAGGCAACCGAGGATCCAGGCGAGCTCGGTGTGGCCGATGACATGCGATTGGACGAAGAGCCGGCTCCGGGCCGGGTCCAGGCCGCAAGCCACGTACTGGGCCAGACAGGAATAGGTGTTCTCGCGGAGCTGGGCCGGGACATACGGCACCGTGATGGCGTGCTGGTCGACGATGCCGAAATAGCATTCGTTGTCGTCCTGCATCCGTCCCCAGTTGAGCACGGCTCCGAGGTAATTACCGAGGTGGAGGCGGCCGGTCGGCTGGGCGCAGGTCAGCACCACGGGCTTGGAGGGCTTTTTTTCGCTAGTTTCGCTCATTCCGGTTCCCCCAGCGTGGCAAGGGGGCCGTCCCGCATCAAGCGGATTGGAGGCTCGGTGACGCTTGAAATGCGGAAAGCGTCCGCCTAGAAAGCCCTTCGCCTAATTCGTCCCCTCCATGCTGCTCGCCCAATCTGCCCCTGTCGCCACCCCTGCCCCGGCCGCCTTACCCGTGGACCACTTCATCATCGGCGACCTCAGCAAGGTCATCGCCAAGGCCCCTGACGACTGGAGCAAGATCATCATCCACGCCATCGGCTTCATCGCGGTCGCCTATCTCATCGGCTGGGTGGCCGACAAACTTATGCGCTGGGTCTCGACGAAGTTCGGCAGCAGCCCGATCGCCGAGGCCACCGTCGCCGCCCTCGGTAAGTCACTCCCCTATATCCTCCCCGCCTATACCCTTCTTTTCCTCATCAAGGACTTCAAGGAGGCCCTCGCCTACATTGGCTGGCTGAATTTCGCCGTCACGAGCGGGACCTTCCTCTGCTCCTTGGCGCACACGGCCGCGATCTTCTACCTCGTCGCGATCCCGATCGCCTGGGCCCAGAAAATCGCCGACCAGTCGGACAACAAGTTGGATGATATTCTGGTCCCGATGTTCTCCACGGTCATCCGCATCACGGTCCTCCTCGTCGGCACCTTCAAGGCTATCTCAATCATCGACCCGAAGTCCTCGGACGCGATTCTCGGCCTGCTGGCCGGCGCCGTTGTCGGCCTAGCCTTCGCCTCGCAAGACACGATCAAGAACGTCTTCGGCGCAGTGATGCTCATCATCGACCAACCCTTCTCGCTCGGCGACACGATCAACATCGGCAGCCATGAGGGCAAGGTGGAGTCCCTCGGCCTGCGCTCCACGACCATCATCATGCTCGACGGCCAGCGGCTCGCCATCCCCAACGGCGACCTCGCCACGCGCGCCATCGTCAACATCACACGCCGTGATTTCATCCGCGCGCAGGACCTCGTCCACCTCGAGGCCAATACGCCGGCCGCGAAGGTCCGCGAGGCCGTCGCCATCGTCCACGAACTGTTGGTCAATCACGAAGGCTTCGAGCCCAGCCACCCGCCCCTCGTTCACGTGACGGAGTTCTCCGACTGGGCCATCAACATCCGCCTGATGTACTGGTATCACCCCGCCGCCCCGGTGAAGCAGCTCGAGTTCAATCAGCTGCTGATCATCCGTATCGCGGAGCGTCTCCAACAGGCCGACATCCGCCTCGCCGTCATGGGTACCCCGCAATCCCGCTAACTTTTCCGCCATGCCCCTCATTGAAGCCAAGAATCTGTCCAAATCCTTCGGCGCCATCCGCGCCGTCCATGCCGTCTCCTTCGCCGTGGACCGCGGCGAGGTCGTGGGATTCCTCGGGCCCAACGGCGCCGGTAAATCGACCACGATGAAGATGCTCACGGGTCACCTCCGCGCCGATGAAGGCGCCGCAGTCATCGCGGGCTTCGACGTCGCCGACCAGGCGGTCCAAGCCAAGCAGCATCTGGGCTACTCGCCGGAAGGCGCGCCCGCTTACGGTGAGATGACCGTCCGCGAATTCCTCCGCTTCGCCGCCGATCTCCGTGGCCTGGCCGATCCGGCCGAAAGCGTCCGGAAGACGCTCGAGCTCTGCCGCCTCAACGAAGTCGCCGCGCAGACGATCGACACGCTCTCCAAGGGCTACCGCATGCGCGTGGGCTTCGCCCAAGCAGTCATCCACGACCCCGAGGTGCTCATCCTCGACGAACCGACCGATGGCCTGGACCCGAACCAGAAGTTCGAGGTGCGCCGCATCCTGAAGGAGATGGCCGCCCGCAAGGCCGTCATTGTCTCGACCCACATCCTCGAGGAAGTCGGCGAACTCTGTACCCGCGTCATCGTGATCGCGAAGGGCGAAGTCCGCTGCGACGAGTCCCGTGATAAGTTCCTCGCCCGGGGCACCGACCTCAACGCCGTCTTCCGCCAACTCACCGCCTAATCTTATCGTCATGTCCTCTTCCGAAAAATCCCCCTCGCCCGGACTCAAGCCTTTCACGGCGATGGTCCGCCGCGAATTCGCTGGCTACTTCCGCACGCCGCTAGCGTACGTCTTCCTCGCGGTGTTCAACGCGTTCGCGGTGTCCCTGGCGTTCTTCGTCGGCGGGCTCTACGAATCCGGCATCGCCAGCCTGGATCGTTTCTTCCTCTACCATCCGTGGCTCTGGGCGTTCCTCGCTCCCGCCGCCGGCGCTCGCCTCTGGGCCGAAGAACGCCGCCAAGGCACCATCGAGCTGCTCCTGACCTGGCCAATCACGGTCTGGCAGGCCGCGCTCGGTAAGTTCCTCGCCGCTTGGCTCTTCCTGGCGTGTGCACTATTGATGACGGTTCCGGTCGCCCTCACGGTCGGCTGGCTCGGCGATCCTGACTGGGGCGTGATCATCGCGGGCTACACGGGCTCGCTCCTCTGCGCCGGTGCCTGCCTCGGCATCGCGGCCATCGCCTCCGCCCTCACTCGCAGCCAAGTCATCGCCTTCGTGACCGGCTTCCTCGCCTGCTTCCTCCTCGTGCTCGTCGGCTACGGCGTGTTCGACGAACTCCTCGCCGGCCTCATCGGCTCCGCCGGCGTCGACGAGATCCGTCGCCTCGGACTCTGGCGTAATCTCGAACCGTTCACGCTCGGCCTCGTCGACGTGCGCCCCATCGCCTACTTCCTCTCCGTCGCCTTCGCCGGCCTCGGATTGAGCACCATCATCGTCGAACGCCGCTAACCGGAAACCCAGCCATGAACCGCTCCCAAGCCCTGCTCGCCACCTTCGCCGTCCTCGCGGCGGCGTTCTTCGTCAACCTGATCTCCGGCGCCATCCCCGCCCGCGTCGACCTCACCGCCGACCGCACCTTCACGCTCTCACCGGGCTCGAAGCGGATCGTCACCAAGCTCGATGAACCGGTGACGCTCGAATTCTTCGTCAGCCGCTCCGACGTAAAGCTGCGCCCATACCTCGAAAGCTACTCGCGCCGCGTCGAGACGCTCCTCCGCGAATACGTCGCGGCCTCCGGCGGCAAGGTGAAGCTGATTGTCACCGACCCGCGCCCGGACACGAAGGAAGAACAGCGCGCCCAGCGTCAGGGCATCGCCCCGATGCGCGCCGCGCAAGGCAGCGCTTACCTCGGCCTGACCGCCCAGCAGGCCGATACGGTGAAGGCCGTGCCGATGCTCGACCCATCGCGCGAACGCTTCCTGGAGTTCGATCTTTCCAAGCTGATCGCCTCGGCCTCGCGCCTCGACCGCCCGAAACTCGCCTTCATTAGTTCGCTTCCGATCAGCAACCAAATCCCGCAGGGCGGAGATCAGCAGGCCGGTCCGGCCGACTTACTCCTCGCCGAACTCAGCCAGTCTTACGAGGTGATCACGCTCAATACCACCGCCAGCGAACTGCCGAAGGACGTCGCCGTCGTGGCGCTCGTCCACGCCCACCATATCGACGAACAACTCGCCTACGCGATCGACCAGTTCCTGCTCAAGGGCGGGTCGGTTTTCGCGGCCGTCGACCCGCTCTCGCGCATCCAAAAGTTCTCGCAAGGCAACATGCCCTTCATGATGGCGCCGATGGCCCTCACGGCCGCGAGCGATCCCGCCTTGCTCCGGGCTTGGGGCGTCAACGTCGACCTCGACGCCGTCATGGGCGACTCCGCCAGCTCGGTCTCCATTCGCAGCTCCCGCGGCGATGCCGTGCAATACCAACCGGCCTTCGCTGCCGGTAACGCCGCGTTCTCGAAGGAATCGCCGCTCACGTCGGACCTGCGCGAACTCGCCTTCATGGAAGCCGGCTCCATCGGCCTGATCTCCGGCGCCGAAACCCGCCTGAAGTTCGAACCGCTCGTCACGATGAGCGGTCCTGGCATGGGCGCCGTCGATGTCGGTTCCGCCAACGCCGGGCCCTTTGAGAAAGTCGCCTTGTCCTTCAAGCCCGACGGCAAATCCCGCGTGGTCGTGGCTTCCGTCTTCGGCGAATTCGTCTCCGCCTTCCCGAAGGGCGCGCCGGCCCCCGGCAAGCCTGAGCCCACGCCGCCCGGCCAGCCGCCGAAGCCCGCTGCCAAGCCCCTCCCCGGACCGCACCTGGCGAAGAGCGCTAAGCCCGCCCGCCTATTCGTGGTCGCCGACTCCGACTTCATGATGGACCCGTTCACGGTGCGCCAGCGCCAGGTCGGCGGTCAGGCCGCGATGGAGCCGATCAACGACAACCTGGGCTTCGTCGTCAGCGTGCTCGAGACCCTCGGCGGCAGCGATGAACTCGTCAGCCTCCGCTCCAAGGGCACCTCGCTACGCCCCTTCAAGAAGGTGCAGGAACTCGAACGCGTCGCCCAGCTCCGCTACCAGGCGAAGCTCGACGAGATCGAACGCCGCCTCGAGGAGGCCAATATGAAAATCACCGAGCTCTCCAAGCAGACCGGCGGCGTGACCGCCAAGGGCATCGTCATCACGCCCGAGATGCAGCGCGAGATCGAGAAGTTCCAGACGGTAGCCGATCAGCTCTCCGAAGAACGCCGCGTCATCCGCCGCGGTCTCAGCGAAGACGTCAACTCCCT
>CAMDQP010000082.1 GCA_945906115.1 Opitutus sp. GAS368 | reverse complement strand
GGCCACCCGCTCGTCGACCCGGTCCGCTATCGCCAGATCTTCCAGTTCCCGGTCATCAAGGTCTACCAAGCGATTGGCTTCACGCCTGACGAAGCCTCCTTCCGCGCGATGTCAGTCCGCTTCATGGCCGCCTACGAGGAACGCAAGGGGGAGTGTCGCCTGCACCCGCACGCGGAGCCACTCCTCGCCGGACTCACGGCGGCTGGGCTCACGCACTCGGTACTTTCGGCCTATGAGCGCAGCCTACTCACGACGACGCTCACGCAATACGGACTCGACCGTCACTTCATTAAGATGTGCGGCGGACATGACATCCACGCCGGCAGTAAGGAGGATCGCGCCCGGCTCCACCTGGGCGACCTGGGCCTCCGCCCGGAGGATGTGATTTATATCGGTGATACCGCGCACGACGCCGAAGCCGCGGCCGCCATGGGCGTCGACTGCGTGCTGGCTGCCCACGGCCACCAAGACCGCACCCGCCTCGAAGGCCTGGGCGTCCGCGTGGTCGACGGGTTCGCGGAACTGGTGGCCGAACTTTAGGCAACAAACCCTGAGGAGAGGGGTCAAACTACTCACAGCCCCCGCGTTAAGGTTGCCCAGGGGCGGCTTGTTGGGTTCTGATGCCTTACCCCATCCACCCCATGGCCATTTTTGCGGATCAACCCCCTCTCTCCCCGGATATCACCGATACCCCTTGGCTCGTCCTCACGCTCGCCATCCTCGTCGCTTTTTCCATCTACCTCATCCTTCGCTCCAAACGTAAATAACATGGCCAACACCCCTCAGAACTCTGACGCCAACGAAGAGATCGACGACGTCAAGAAGGCCAGCGCCGAAGGCTTTGGCTCTAATGAGCAGGTCTTCCCGCCGAGCGCCGCGTTCGTCGCCAAGGCGCGCGTCAAGGGCATGGATGGCTACAATGCCCTCTACAACCGCTCGATCCAAGACCCGGATGGTTTCTGGGCCGACGAAGCCAAGGAGCTGACCTGGTTCCAGCCATGGACCAAGGTGGTCGATGAATCGAAGAAGCCGTTCTTCCGCTGGTTCGTGGACGGCAAGACCAACGTCGCCTACAACTGCCTCGACGCGCAGGTCGCCAAGGGCCTCGGGGACAAGGTCGCGATCGTCTATGAAGGCGAGCCCACCGCCGATGGTAAGGCCGTCGAGGTCCGCCGGATCACCTACCGCCAGCTGCTCTCCGAAGTCAGCCGCTTCGCCAACGTGCTCAAGGGCATGGGCCTCCAGCGCGGCGACACGGTCGCAATCTACATGCCGATGGTGCCCGAACTCGCGATGGCCGTCCTGGCCTGCGCCCGCCTGGGTATCGTCCACTCGGTCGTCTTTGGCGGCTTCTCGGCTGAATCCATCCGCGACCGCGTCAATGACGCGAAGTCGAAGGCGGTCATCACGATGGACGGTGGCTACCGCCGCGGTAAATTCCTCGCGCTCAAGCAGACGGTCGACGAAGGCGTGAAGGATTGCCCGACCTGCGCCCACGTGCTCGTCCTCCAGCGCCACCCAGGCAAGCCCGACGTAGGCTGCGTCATGCAGGCCGGCCGCGATGTCTGGTATCACGAAGCCGCCGCCCAGGTCACCGACCAGTGCGAAGCGGTCCAGCAGGAGGCCAATGAGATGCTCTTCCTGCTCTACACCTCCGGCTCCACCGGTAAGCCCAAGGGCATCATGCACAGCGTGGGCGGCTACATGGTCCACGCCTACTCGACCAATAAGTATGTCTTCGACCTTCGGGGTGACGACCTCTTCTGGTGCACGGCCGACGTAGGCTGGGTCACGGGCCACACCTACGTGGTCTACGGTCCGCTGCTCAACGGCTCCACGGTGTTGATGTACGAAGGCGCACCCGACGCGCCTGACTTCGGCCGCTTCTGGAAAATCATCCAAGACCACAAGGTCACGGTGTTCTACACCGCGCCGACCGCCATCCGCGCCTTCATGAAGTGGGGCGACGAGTGGGTGAAGAAGCACGATCTCTCCTCGCTGCGCCTCCTTGGCTCCGTCGGCGAACCGATCAACCCGGAAGCCTGGCTCTGGTACCACCGCAACATCGGCGCCGAGCGCTGCCCGATCGTTGACACCTGGTGGCAGACCGAGACCGGCGGCCACATGATCACCCCGATGCCTGGCTGCACGCCCACGAAGCCTGGCTCGGCCACGCTGCCCTTCTTCGGCGTCGACGCCGCCGTCCTCGACGAGAACGGCAACGAGACCGACCACGGCATCCTCGCGATTCGCAAGCCTTGGCCCGGCATCACCCAGGGCATCTTCGGCGACGAACAGCGCTACGTGGATACCTACTGGAATCGCTGGGGTGGCAAATACTACTTCCCCGGCGACGGCGCCATCCGCGACAAGGACGGCTACCTCTGGATCACCGGCCGCGTCGACGACGTGGTCAACGTCTCGGGCCACCGCATCGGCACGGCCGAACTGGAAGCGATCTTCATCGAAGACCCCGCGGTCGCCGAGTCCGCGGTCATCGGCGTGAAGCACGACCTCAAGGGCCAGGGCCTCATGGCCTTCGTCATCCTGAAGTCCGCCGCCGCCCAGACGGTCAACGAAGCCGAGCTCGCCAAGAAGCTCAACGGCATGGTCGACGCGAAAATCGGTAAGTTCGCCCGCCCGGAGCGCATCGTCTTCGTCCCGGATCTCCCCAAGACCCGCTCGGGCAAAATCATGCGTCGCCTCCTCCGCGATATCTCGGAAGGCCGCGAACTCGGCAATGTCTCCACCCTGGCCGACCCGGCTGTCGTCGAAGCCATCCGCGCGAAATTCAACGCCCCCAAGGCCTGAGGGTAATAATCAGCCCGTCCAAAACCCCGACCCTGTCGGGGTTTTTTGTTTAGAGACATAAACTCAAAGGGAGACCGGAAACCGGATGATTAGCTGGGGATATAATTCCGGGTGACAGGTGACGGGCACGGGAGTCGGGAGTTCAGGCTCCGGCCGCTCGGGAACCAGCCGCGGGAACCCGAAGCCGATGGCCGATGGCTGAAAAGCCGACCCCCGAATGGCCGATGCCCTGATGGCCGTCACCCGTCACCTGAAGTATTGCATATCCCGCAGCATCCTCCCGGTTTCCGGTCTCCCCTTGAGCACTACTCCCTCCCGCCACCTGCCACCCGGGGCCGCCACCCGCCACCTGAAGCGGCACTAACCCCGATACTCCATACTCTATACTCCATACTCTATTCATTGCCCCTCTTGCCTCCCCTCGCCCTTCCCCCACTATCTCACCCATGCGCACTCTGCTCCTGCTGCTGCTCACGGCCACCCTTTCCGCCGCTGGCCTGAAAGTCGGCGATCCCGCTCCCGCCACGCGCCCGGAGTCGATGCTCCAAGGTGCGGCGGTGAAAGAATTCAAGAAGGGCGAAATCTACGTCTTCGAATGCTGGGCGAGCTGGTGCGGCCCGTGCGTCGCCGCGATCCCGCACCTCGATGAGCTCCACAAGAAGATGAGCAAGAAGGGCGTGGTCATCACCGGCGTCAACGTCTGGGAAGCCGAACGCGACGCGGCCTCCGCCCAACGCGCGAAAGATTTTCTCAAAGCCCAAGGCGACAAGATGTCGTACCGCGTCGCCGTCGGCGGCAAAGCCTTCATCAAGGATTGGCTCGAAGCCGCCGAAGTGAACGGCATCCCCCATGCCTTCGTCGTCGCCGAAGGCAAAATCGCCTGGATGGGCCACCCGATGCAACTCACCGATGAGATCATCGGCGATATCCTCACAGGCACACCCCTCGCCGCCGCCGCGCCGATTGCCGAAAAAATTCCGCAGCGCCGCCTGAGCAAACCGGCCGTCCCCGCTGGCACTACGCCCGGCGACCCGGAGATGCTCGCCGCGCAGGCGAAGCTCGACGCGCTTTCCGAAGCGATGGGCAACCGCGATTGGGATGCCGCTGAAAAAGCCCTACCCGCTGCCGCGGGCGTGCTCCCGCCCAAGGAAGGCAAGGAACTCCGCGAATCCATCGAAGCCCAGATTGGCCTCGCCCGCGGCGATCCGACGAAATTCTACGCCCAGCTGAGTAAGCTGGCCGACGAAGAGTTCGACGACGCAGAGGCGATGAACGAGATCGCCTGGCGCCTGCTCACGATGCCCGGCTTCGCGAAAACCCCGAACCTCGTCCTCGCGGAGAAGTGCGCCGTGCAGGCGGTGAAACTCACGAAGGAAGGCCACTCCGACAAGCTCGACACGCTCGCCCGCCTTCGCTGGCTCCAAGGCAAGAAGGAAGAAGCCATCCGCTGGCAGATCAAGGCGGTCGATAAGGCCGAGGATCCCCGCATGAAAGCGCTCCTACAGAAGACCCTCGATGCGCTCCTGAAGGGCGTCCTGCCCCCGGCCGACGACGAAGAAGAAGAAGGCCGCTGACCTCCGGTTCACGGGAACGTCACTCAATCACGCTTCCCATCGGCGGTGGCGGCCTGCATAGTCTCGCCGATGCCTACCCGCAGCGCACTCGAGCGAGCCCGCTCCGCCCTCCACCTTCGCCTCCTGGCCGCCCAACGCCGCCTGGTCACGAAGCAGCAGAGCGCGGTAATCGTCATCGGCGGCAGCGACCGCCTTGCAGCCTCGGAGCTCGCCAATCAGCTGACAGAGTGGTTCGACTCCCGCACAGTCCGCATCTGCGCTCCGGATGCCGCGTCCATCGACGGACGCCCCTTCCTCTGGCCGTATTGGCAGGAGATGCCGGCCAAGGGCCGCCTGACCATCGTGGTCGGCGATTGGCTCACCCGCACGGCCGTCGAAGCGGCCAACCACGAGCTCTCCGGCGACGCCCTCCGCGCCCGCCTGAAATCCCTCCGCACGTTTGAAGAACTCCTCGCGGCCGACGGGACGTCGGTAGTGAAGGTCTGGCTGGAGACGTCGGAGAAGACGCTCCGTAAACGCCTCCGCGACGCCGAGGATACCGACGCCGAGGGCTGGATGGTCACGGAAGAAGACCTCCTCCTCGCCAAGCACGGCAATCTAACTCTCTGTCGCGCGCTCCGCAGCCAAGGGAGCGGTAAGAATCTACCGTGGAAGGTCGTCATGGGCGGGACCGAGACGAAGCACCGCGACCTCAGTGCCGGCCTGG
>CAMDQP010000081.1 GCA_945906115.1 Opitutus sp. GAS368 | reverse complement strand
CGCCTCGGCGACCCTTCGATCCTCTGGGGCGGCCTGTGCTTCATCGCCATCAGCGGCCTGCTGCATGTCGCCATCGGCATCCTGTGCAGCTGCGTCACGCGCTCGTCGGCGCTCGCGGCCCTCCTCGCGTTCATCAGCCTGCTGGCTATGACCGCCGCGGGCGGTGCGATGGAATCGTTGCCGATCGAAAGCTGGGAATGGCTCGGCTGGCTGCGTGAACCCGCGGCGCACCTACGCACCTTCGGTCACCTCCAGGATTTCGCCGCCGGCATCCTGGATTCGCGCCCGATCATCCTTTACGGCACGGGCACCCTACTTTGCCTAGGCCTGGCGGTACTATCTGTGGAGGGACAAGAGTAACATGGCGCCCATCCGCGACGATTTCGGTTCCGTCCGGCCCATCCGCCGGCTCAACCGCCTGACGCAGGCCCTGCTCGCGATTGCGCTCGCAGTGGTCGTGAACTTCCTGGCTTCACTCCCGGAGTTCCGTCTCCGCCACGACATCACCTCGGACCGTCGCCACTCGCTTGCACCCGAATCGGCCGAGACCGTCCGAGCTGCGGGGCGTCGCAGCCCGGTCGGCGTCGGTCGCAACCAAGGCTGGGTGAAGGCCGTGCTGGTCACCAACGACACGTCCGAGCCGGCGCAGGTCGTGCGCTCTCGGCTGCTGAAGCTGCTCGACTCCTATGTCGTCGAATCGGGTCGCAGCGGTCCCGCCTGGTTTGCCGTCGAACTCGCGGGCGGCGGCCGCAACGCGCCCCTACTTTCCGAACTCGCGGCGCGCCATGGCGCCCCTGATGCTTCCATTGCGCTCATCCTGAGCTGCGGCCCGCGTGCTAAATATATCAGCTACCGCGAACTCGTGACCAAGGAAGGTGGCTTTCGGGGCGAAGAGGCCGTGACCGCCGCGCTCATCGAGGTGACCGAAGACAAGGCCGCCATCTGCTACGTGACCATGGGCCACGGCGAGCTTGGCGTCGAGGACGCCCTCCCGGAACGCGGGATGTCGCTGCTCTCCCGCCAACTGCGCAACCGTAACTTTGAGGTCCGCCAGCTGAACCTCGCCACGGTCGCCGAAGTGCCGCGGGACGCGGCGATGGTACTGATCGCCGGACCGGCTACGCCCTTCTCCGCCTCCGAGAATGAGCGCCTGAAGAACTACCTTTACGAGCGCAACGGCCGCGTGCTCGCACTGCTCGACCCGGGGCGCGATCATGGCCTTGAGCCGACGCTGGCGGACTGGGCGATCTTCTCGCCCGACGCCGAACTCCAAGAGCCCGACCCAGCGCGCCGCACTACCGACGGCGACATCGCCCTAATTCGCCTCGAGGAGAAGGAGCACCCGCTCACCAAGGTCCTCAAGGAACAAAACCTCCCTCTCATCGCCTCGCGGATTCGCCCGGCGCGCTTCGACGAAGGGAGCGCACCGGACAGCACGCTGGGGGTCTGGCAACTCGTCTTCTCCTCTGACGCCGCCTGGGGCGAAACCGACCTCGTCCGACGACCGGTGAAATTCGACCTTGATCGCGACCAGGCTGGTCCCGTCTGCCTCGCCGCCGCCGCCGAGCGTGCCACCGGTATCCGTAAGGGCGTGGGCGGCGCGGGTGGCCGTCTCGTCGTCATCGGCACCTCCCAAATCGCCGCCAACCAACGCCTAAACCGCGGAGGCAACCGCGCCTTCGTCACGCAGTGTGCCGCCTGGCTCACCGATCGCGACCGAGCGATCTCCCTGCCGGCACGGGCGGAGGGCCAATATCAGCTCAACGCCACGGCCTCCGACTTCTGGGCCCTGGCCCTCCGTTTCTCCCTGATTCCGCTGGCCATCCTCGCAGTGGGGCTTGCGGTTTCTGTGTGGCGACGCAGAAGTTGATGTGCCCATGCGGATTTCCCGCACCACCGTCATCTTGCTGGTCGCCAACCTGATCGCCTTCGGCCTCGTCTGGAGGGCCACGTCCGGCCATCAGCCGACGGCCATCGGCCAGACGCAGCTCTTCCCGTCGACGCCGATGAAGCTCATCCTGAGCGAGGGCCCTGAGCGCATCGTGCTTGAAAAGCGCAACTCCGGCTGGCGGCTGACTGAGCCGTTCGACTGGCCAGCTAATATCTGGACCGTCCAACGCCTGCTCGACGAACTCCGTTTCGTCAGCGTCGAATCCGGGTTCGACGCGGCTGAAGCCAAGGCCAACGGTTCCAGCCTTAAGGACTACGGCCTCGAAGCGCCGCGCTGGACCCTCAAGGTCACCGCCGAAACCGGCGCGATCGTCGAAGCGAAGATCGGCGTGCAGCCCTCGACCCGCCGTCACTTCCTGCTCACCGACAGCGGTAAGCTCATCATCCCTCTACCTGAGGCGATGACGGCGGCCTTGGCCACCAAGCCCGAGAGTTATCGCGTCGACAAAATCTTTGAGATCGCCGACTTCGAAGCGCGCGCGGTCTCGGCCCGTCACCGCACCAAGGATGGCGAAGTCGTGACCGCCCTCACTTCCGAAGCCCGCCCGCGCATCGGCCGACGTGTCCAACTTCCCGAATGGCGCTTCGAGACCCCTTATGATGCGCTCGCCGATGCGGACGCCACCGCCCGCGCCGTCGCTGACTTGACGAACCTGCGCGCGAGTAAGTTCGTCGTCCTCGCCGACGACGTCACCGGACTGACTACCCCCGTGCTCCGCCTATCGCTCGAAGGGAATTCCCGCCGGCAGGTGCTGCTCGTCGGCAACCCAGCGCCGGGCCAGCCCACGATGCTCTGCGCGCGGCTCGAGGAAAATAATTCGGTCTTCCTCGTTGAAGCCCGCCTGCTCAACGATTGGTTCGCCGCCCGCGAAACGCTCGCCGCCTCCCGGCCCGCCGACTTCGATCCGGCGCTCGTCACCGGCTTCACCATCGCCACCGGTGGCCGCACCATCACGTTGCATCGCCTAGAAGGCGCCGCCGCCGAGGCCCGCTGGGAAATCCCGGTCGCACCGGGCTCCACGGCCACCAAGCGCCGCGAGGCTGACACCCGAATCGTCGGGCGCTTCCTTGACGCGGTCTCCCAACTCCGCGCGACCCGCCGCAAATCCGCGGGCGGCACGAGCGTACCTGCCGTGATGGCGCTGACGAATCCAGGTACCGCATCGATCCAGACCTTGGAACTGGAGTTCGGCACCGAACGCATCCTGCTCAGCTTCACGGACGATCCGGATAAAGGCGCGGGCACGCGCGTCGTGCACGCCAAGGGCTCGCCGCTCGCGGCAACCTGCGACGTCTCTTTGCTCAACGGCGGCCACCAAAATGTCGAGCCGCAGGCTTGGCGAAAGCGCTCTCTGGCGGAGCTTCCCCAGGGAGCCCGCGTAAGCGGCCTCCGCCTCACCGCCCGCGGCGATGGCAAGGTCCTCGGCGAAGCGCGTCTCGGACCTGACGGCAACTGGGCCGGCTCCGGTCGACTCGACCCCGCCAACTCGCGTCGACTGGCGGTCGGCCTCGCCGAAGTGCGCGCGTCGGAATTCCCGGGTCGCGACGTCGGTTCGGGCGGCTGGAAATTCGAGATTCGGGTGACGGACCAAGCGGCTACCGGCGGTGGCGCCGCCAGCGAGACGTTCCGTACTTACCTCTGCTCGGCTCCCTTCAGCACCCGCTCGCTACTCATGCGGGACGAAGCCGATGACGACGACTTCGTCCTCGAAGCCAGCCTCGCCGAAATCCTGATTCCTCTTCTGGCCGACACCGGCAGATGAAACCGAAGCCGGCAAGTTCCCCTTTCCGCAGGTTCCTGCGCGGACTGACGAACACCTGCCTGCTCCTGTTGCTCCCAGTCCAGCTGACACTTTGCTGGGTCGCCAACCTCGACCATCCGACGAAGTTGCCAGACTTCCTCACGGAGCGCATCTCGACGCAGCTCGCTGAACAAGGCCTGCGCCTGCAGGCCCGTAATTTCTGGATGTTACCCGACCTGACGTTGGCGGCCGACGACCTATCGCTCGGCGTCGACGGCATGTCGGGCGACGTCTTCACCGCCGCGCGCGTGGAAATCGCGCTCAATCCCGCGCTCCTCATCGCCGGCCAGATCGAGCCGACGCAGGTACGCCTGTCGGGTGCCCGTCTTTGGTGCCCGGCTTCCGTCGCCCGCGGCGGCGTCCGCCGGCCGCTGATCGACACCCTGACCCTCGATGTCACCAAGGAAGGACGCTGGCTCAACCTTCGGTCGATCCAGGCGCGGGGCGGCAAGATCACCTGCCATCTCTCGGGTGAAGTACCGACCGGGCTCCTTCGCGCCGAGAAAGACAACCAAGGGTCGACTCCCCTTTCCCGCCGGCTGGCCGACGCCTTCGCCGCCATCGAGACAGCGATCGACGTGGCGGAGCGATCCGGCGGGGCCTCTGTCTCACTTCGTTGCCAAGGCAGCAGCGACGGCAGCGCTGAAGTCTCCGTCCAGGCCGTGCTCGGCAACGACTGGTCTGACAGCGGGCTCGGGCTCATCCAAGTGCGCGGGCTCAATCTCCGCGGTGCGATCAAGGTCGCGGCCGACGGACGGATCACCGACTGGAGGGTCGACGGCGGCGCGCAGGAGATGGCTTGGCGTAACATCACAGCCGAGCGACTTGACCTGCGTGCACGGGGCAAAGGCCGACGCGAAGATACGGTCGCCGAACTGACGCTCGCCCAAGCCAAGGGCGCCGGACTTGAACTTCGGCGAGTGAAACTGGATGCCCGCCCCGTCTCAGCCGACGGCTACCGGATTGCCTTCGGCATCCTTTCCGACGGCTCGACGGCCAGCGGTTCGGCTACCCTCGCCCAGCATGGAGCCGTGACAGCCATGATTGACCACGCCCACCTCTCGGGTGCAGAGATCAGTGCGCAGCCCGAACTCGGCCGCCTCCTTCATGACGCCGGCGTCGACCTGCGGGGTGACGTCCTCTTGCGCGAGGTCGCGGCGAACCTCTCAGCGAAGTGCGAGGTCAGCCAAGCCTCCGGTGAGATTGCGCTCTCCGGCTTCCGGGGCCTCGGACTTTCGGCGGAGGCGATCTCACCGAATAAGGCCCTTCCCTTGCGCACGCGCTTCGACTTTGACCCTTCCCGCGCCAACGCCCCCCTCCGCCTGCGCGACCTACGTCTGGCCTCGATCACCGGAACGGTTGACTGCGAGCTCAAGGCTGGCGGCGCCTACATGCTCCACCTGAATGGCGAGATGGACCCCGCGTGCCTCGACCG
>CAMDQP010000080.1 GCA_945906115.1 Opitutus sp. GAS368 | reverse complement strand
TCGCTTCGCCCGACTACCGCGGTCCGTACACGCCGATCAAGACTTCCGTCCCCGGTGAATACGTCGGTGAGAAGTTTGTCAACATCGCGAAGATCATGAACAAGCTGACGGTCGTCCGCTCGATGACGCACGGTGAAGCGGCCCACGAGCGCGGCACGCACAACATGTTCACGGGCTACCGTCCGAGCCCCGCACTCAAGTTCCCGAGCTACGGTTCGGTCATCTCACACGAGCAGGGCAGTCGCAACAACCTGCCGCCCTACGTCGTCGTCCCGAGCCAGAGTATCCCTGATCAAGGCACCGGCTACATGAGCAGCGCCTTCGGTCCGTTCGCGCTCGGTAGCGACCCGGCCAACAAGGGCTTCGCTGTCCGCGATCTCCTCGCCCCGAAGGATGTCACCACGCAGCGCTTCGATCGCCGCCGCAGCATGCTGGCCGCCGTCGACGAACATTTCCGCGCCACCGAAAAGTCCGACGCCATTGGCGCCATGGACAGCTTCCAGCAGGCCGCCTACGGCCTCGTCAGCAGCGCCAAGGCCCGCGAGGCCTTCGACCTCTCCAAGGAATCCGACAAGCTGCGCGATGAATACGGCCGCAATACCGCCGGCCAGCGCTTCCTCCTCGCCCGCCGCCTCGTCGAGGCTGGCGTCCGCATGGTCTCCGTCACCTATGGCGGCTGGGACCATCACTCGAACATCAAGGGCTCCTTTGACGGTCAGGCTCCGAATTTCGACCAGGCTTTCGCCCGCCTCATCACCGACCTCCAGGACCGCGGCCTGCTCAAGCGCACGCTCGTCCTCGTCAGCTCCGAGTTCGGCCGCACGCCGAAGATCAACGGAACGAACGGTCGCGACCACTGGCCGCGCGTCTTCTCGGTCGCTATGGCTGGCGGCGGCACCAAGGAAGGCTACATCCATGGCGCCTCCGACGCCCTTGGTGGCGAGCCTGACCGCGATGCGGTCGGCCCGGAAGACTTGGCCAAGACCATGTACCGCGTCCTCGGCATCAACGCCGATAAGCGCATCATGTCCGACGGCGGCCGTCCGATCGATATCGTCAACGGCGGTCGCATCATGACCGACTGGCTGGCCTAATCCGGCGCTTGAACCCCCATCCGCCCGCCTTTCGGTGCGGCGGGCGGGCTGCGCCCCGCTGAAACGATTTTATGAAGTTCCGTCACCTTACCGCGCTCCTGCTCGCTCCGCTCGCCGCGTGGGCGGCCTATCCCAGCATGACTACACTGAAGCCGCACGGCGGCCAGATTGGTGCTGACGTCAAACTCACGATCACCGGGGCTCAACTCGACGATTTCGAGGACCTGATGTTCTACACCCCTGGCTTTAAGGTGAAGAGCGTGGAGAGCCGCGCCGGCAACAAGGTGGAGCTCACCCTCTCAATCGACAAGTCCGTCCGCGCCGGCAATCACGTCATGCGCGTCCGCACGAAGTCAGGCCTTTCGCACATGCGCCAGTTCTTCGCGAGCCCCTTTGCGAATGTCGAGGAGAAGGAACCGAACAGCGAGTTCGTCTCCGCCCAGACGATTGCGCTCAACCAGACGGTCGAAGGTGTGATCCTTGCCGAAGACGTCGATTACTACAAACTCACGGTCAAGAAGGGCCAGCGCATCGGCGTCCAGGTCGACGGCCTTCGCTTGGCCGCCATTCCCAACGGCGCGCTCGATCCGTACATCGCCATCCTCGACAAGGACAAGTTCGAGAAGGCCTTCTCGGACGATACCATCCTGCACCGCCAGGACGGCTATTGTTCCTTCACCGCGGAATACGACGGCGATTACTACGTGATGGTCCGCGAATCTTCCTACCGCGGTTCCGCTAATTCTTACTACCGACTCCATGTCGGCGATTTCCGTCGCCCTGACGCGATTTACCCCGCCGGTGGCAAGCTCGGCTCCAAGCTCAACGTGCGTTTCCTCGAGGCACGTGATTCCTTCGCGGAGGAACTCGTCCTGCCGACGGAGAACGACGCCGAATTCGTCCTTTACCCGAAGTCCCAGTCGCCCGCGCCTTCCGGTAACCTCTTCCGCCTCTCGACCATCGACAACACGCTCGAGGTTGAGCCGAACGAAACGGACGAGAAGGGCACTCTCGCCGTCGAGGCCCAAGCCTACGCCCTCAACGGCATCATCGAGAAGCCCGGAGACGTCGATTGTTTCCGCATTCCCCTCAAGAAGGGTCAGGTCTTCGAATGCCGCGCCCTCGCCCAGATTCTCGGTTCGCCGCTCGATCCGGTCGTCACGGTGTTCTCACCCAAGGGCGGTTCCCTTACGGGTAATGATGACGGCGGAGGTATGCGTCGCTTGGACTCCCGCTTCAAGATTACCGCTTCGGTCGACGGACTCTATACGGTCCGCATCAGCGACCACTTGGAGCGTGGCGGAGCCAACTTTGTGTACCGTATCGAGATGGTCGCCTCTCAGCCGAGCCTGACGTTCGCCTCGCCGGACTACACCGTCAACGACACCAACTACCGGCAGTTCATGGCTGTGCCCAAGGGTGGCCGCATGGTGCTGCTCGAGAACTTCACCCGCAACGGCGTCGGCGGTGACTACCGCTTTGAGCTCAAGAACCTTCCGGCTGGCGTGAAGCTACTCGAAGATGCCGCGCCCGGCAACCTCCCCGGCGTGCCGCTTGTGCTCGAGGCTGCCGCGGATGCCCCCCATGGCGGCGCCATCGTCACGCCTCTCCTCCAGCCGAAGGATCCCAACAACAAGATCGTTGGCCAGATGCGTCGCACCTATGACATCGTGCGCATTGGTAATACCATCTACTATCAGGGCCTCGAAGACCAACTCCCGGTCGCCGTCGTGGATGAGGCGCCTTACTCCCTTGAGATCCAGAAGCCGGAAACCCCGCTCGTCCGTAACGGCGTCTTCAATCTTAAGGTGATCGCCAAGCGTAAGGAAGGCTTCAAGGGCGCCATCCGCGTCTTCATGTGCTGGTTGCCTCCGGGCGTCTCCTCGCTCGGTGAACAGACGATCGCCGCGGAAGCCAACGAGTGCATCTTCCAGCTTAACGCCAACGCCAACGTCGACACCAAGCCATGGAAGTTCGTCGTGCAAGGCGAGGCCACCGCCGGTAAGGGTAATGTGTACAACGCTTCGCCGTTCGCCGAACTGGCGACCGAGGCCCCCTACGTCGCCGCCAACGCGATTCCGCTCACCGCGCTCGAGATTGGCACGCCCGGCGTGATGATGGCTAACTTTGAGGTGTCCCGTGCGTTCGAGGGCGAAGCCGTCGCCCAGCTCGTCGGTGCTCCCGATACAATCCGCATCGCGCCCATCAAGGTGACCAAGGACACCAAGGAGCTCCGCTTCACTATTGAGACCGACGAGAAGTCGCGCGTGGGCAAGGTAGCGAACATGTTCGTCCAGGTCGATGTTCCGGTCGGCAAGGGCTTCGCCACGCACCGCGTCGCAATCGGCTCGATTCTGCGCCTCGATCCGGTCCGCAAGGCCGCCCCCGCCCCGGTGGCCAAGGCGGCCACGCCGTCCGCCGCCAAGGTCGCTGCCCCGGTGGCCGCCGCACCGGTAGCCGCCCCAGCCGCTCTTTCTCGTCTCGAACAGCTCCGCCAGAAAAACGATGCCCCCAAGAACTGATTTTCCAACCATGTCTTTCCGTTTCCGCCTTCCGTTGCTCACCCTGCTCGCCGTCGGTCTGACGACGATTGTTTCTGCCGCCCCTGTCGCCTTCGACGAAGTGCGCGCCATCCTCGAAGGCAAGTGCCTCGAGTGCCACAATCCGGACAAGACCAAGGGCAAGCTGCTCATGACCACCCGCGAGGCCTTCCTCAAGGGCGGTGAGGGTGGCCACGCTCTCATCGGCGTCGACGTCGCCCAGAGCGAACTCATCAAGCGCCTCACTTTGCCGAAGGAGCATGACGACATCATGCCGCCCAAGAACGGCCCGTTGCCGGCCGCCGAGATTGCTGTGATCCGCCGCTGGGTCGCCGAAGGCGCTGTCTGGCCCGCCGGTGTCGTGCTCGCTGCCAAGGACAAGTCGAAGGAGGAAGCCAAGGCCGAGCTCACGCAGAAACTCGCGACGCTTGAGAAGCTCGAAATCTTTCCCGAATCCATTACCCTCGAGACCAAGCGCGACTTCCATCGCCTCGTCGTCTTCGCCACCTTCAAGGACGCCACCACGCGCGACGTCACCGCCTTTGCCGACTTGAAGGTCGCCGACGCGAAGGTCGCCAAGTTTGACGGCTATTCCGTCCACGCCGTGACTGAAGCCGGGAAGACCGAAGTCGTCGCCTCCCTCGGCGGCCTGAGCGCCCGCATCCCCGTCGCGGTCAAGGACGGTCAGAAAGACCGTGCGGTCTCCTTCCGCCTCGACGTCATGCCGGTCTTCCTCCGCGCCACCTGCAATAGCGGCGGCTGCCACGGCGCCGCCCGCGGCAAGGATGGCTTCCGCCTTTCCCTCTTCGGCATGGATCCCGCCGGCGACTACACCCGCCTCACCCGCGAGATGATCGGCCGCCGCATCAACCTCGCTATCCCCGAGGAAAGCACGCTGGTCGAGAAAACCGTCGGCCTGGTGCCGCATTCCGGCAACAAGCTTTACGACGCCGATTCCCAGTACAATAAAACCATCCTCGAATGGATTTCCACTGGCGCGAAGGATGATCCGGTCGATATCGCCAAAGTGACCGGCATCGAGGTCTTCCCGAAGCAAATCGTCCTCGAAGGCAAGGCTGCCACCCAGCAAATCACCGTCCGCGCGACCTATTCCGACGGCACCGACCGTGACGTGACCAGCCTCGCGCTCTTCATGTCGAACAACGACCCCGTCGCCTCCATCGGCAAGGACGGTCTCGTGAAGTCGGGCGACCGCGGCGCGGCCTTCATGCTCGCGCGCTTCGACGTTTTCAGCGTCACCGCCCAGGCCATCGTCATTCCGAAGGGCCTCGTCTACGAGCGTCCGAAGGCTATCGAGACGAACTACATCGACAAGGCTGTCAACGAACGCCTGCACCGCCTGCGCATCGTGCCCTCGGGCGTCTGCACCGACGAAGAGTTTGTCCGCCGCGTCTACATTGACGTCGTGGGCCTCTACCCCAAACCGGCCGAACTCCAGGCTTTCATCGCGGACAAACATCCCGACAAGCGTAAGCAGCTCGTTGAAGTCCTCCTGCAGCGCAAGGAGTTCACCGAACTTTGGGTGATGAAATGGGCCGAACTCCTCCAGATCCGTTCC
>CAMDQP010000079.1 GCA_945906115.1 Opitutus sp. GAS368 | reverse complement strand
AGGCCGGACATGCCGGCTCCGATGATGACGGCGTCGTAATGGGCGGGGGAGCTGGACACGGGGCTAAGGTCGCAGAACTCGCCGACAGGTCAAGCGACGCCCTCAGGGCGTCGTGATGCGGATGACCTCCGCCGCCGCCTGCGCGACCTGTTGCGCGGTAATGCGAGCGAGGGCCCGATCCATGCGCGCCAGATAGTCCGCCCGGAGCTCGCCCTCAAACATCGTGGTGTCGACGCGAACCACGCGATTGAGTGTCCCCCAGGGACGGGCGCGGGCGTAATCGGAGGGACCGAAGACGCCGACCACTGGCGTGCCGACCGCCGCCGCGAGCTGCAACACGGACGAATCAGCCCCAAGGAAGAGACGCGACTCCTTGATGAGCCGGGCGAGTTGGGAAAACCGGAGACGGCCGCCGGTCGACATCGCCACTGGTCCGATCAGCCCGCACAGCGCCTCGGCCATGATGCGTTCCGCACCACCCGGTCCAGTCGAGATGACGATACGCTCGACCGCGCGGGAAGCGATGAGCTCGCGGGCGACCGCCGCCCACTTGTCGATCTCCAGAATGCGCTCGGGGCGCGTAGCGCCGGGGTGGATGACTGCGAAGCGTCCTTCCTCCAGCATCATGCCATGCTCCTGCATGCGCGACGGCGCGAACCACATTGATGGCGTCTCCGCGTGGAAGCCGAGGACGCGTGACATCACCTCATGGTCACGAGCGGCCTCATGCGGATCGACGACGGACCCGAAGACCTGCTGGTGCATCAGAGGGCGGAGATAAAACGGGGCGTGGCCGCCGCAGGCACGAACGGCTGCGCCGCTCAGTGCCACCAGCCGGTTCGCTAAAGAGTGACCGCCCAGAGCAATGGCAAAGTCGAAGCGTTGGCGCCGAAGCCGGGAAATAAGCGCCAGGACTGACCCCTCTTCGCCAAAGCCGATTGTCTCGACGACCGCCGGGCAACCCTCGAGGGCGACCTCGGAGCCGGGCGAAGTGACGAAAGTGATCTGGGCGCCGGGATGCCGTTCACGGATGGTGCGTAAGCCCGCGGTCGCGGCCAACGCGCCGCGCAGTCCGGTGAATTTGACGACCAGCAGCCGCATCTCAAGCGAGGTTCTTAGCCTGGTTGTCCCAGAGGCGACGGAACAACTCCGAGGAAGCGTAGACGGCCTCGCGAGTGCCGTCGGCGACAATCCGGCCGTCGTCAAAGACGAGGACCCGGTGCACGTCGCGGATTGTGCTAAATCGGTGTGCCACGATGAGCGTCGTGCGCCCCTTCATCAGGAGCGCGAGGGACTGCTGGATGCTTCGCTCAGTATCCGTATCGAGCGCGGAAGTGGCTTCATCGAGAATGAGGATGGGGGCGTCCTTGAGGAAGGCGCGGGCGATCGAGACGCGCTGGCGCTGGCCGCCGGAAAGACGTCCACCGCGCTCGCCGACCTTGGTCAGGAAGCCTTCGGGCTGGGCCTCGATGAACTCGAATGCACCGGCTAGGCGGGCCGCCTCGCGGACTTCCGCATCGGTGGCGGCGGGCCGGCCGAGACGGATATTCTCGAGGATTGATTCGTTGAAGAGGACAGGCTCCTGCGAGACTAACGCGATGTTGGTGCGTAGGTCGGCCTGACGCACCTGGCGGAGGTCGTATCCATCGATGAGAATCGCGCCTTGTTGCGGATCGAAGAAGCGCGGCACCAGGTTGACGAAGGTGCTCTTCCCGGCACCGCTCGGGCCGACAAGCGCGACAGACTGGCCAGCGGGAATCTTCAACGTGACGTCCGCCAGCACCGGGTCGGCGCCATAGCTGAAGGAGACGCCGCGCATCTCGAGATCGCCGTGAACACGCCCGAGCGGACGGGCGTCGGGCGCGTCATCCACCTCGACCTTGGCGAGGATAATTTCCTCCAGGCGAACAAGCCCGGGAGCGGCCATGCTCAGACGGCTGCTCACGTTGCCCAGCCGCTTGATCGGGCCGTAGGCGAAATAGAAAGCGACAATCAGCGAGATCAGTTCGCTCATCGAAAAACCGTTCATCGCACCGACAGCGATGGCCGCGGAGATACCCACGGCGGCGGTGATCTCGACCAAAGGCGAAAGGGCTTTCTCGTAGCGCACCAGTTTACCCTGAATACGCAGGCCTTCCTGGCTGGCCTGATTAAAGCGTTTAGCTTCGCGTTCCTGCAGGCCGTAGGCACGGACCTCGCGGGCCGACTGGAGGTTCTCGACCGCGATGCTATTTAGGTCGGAGGCGGACTCCATCCCCTGACGCATCCGGGTCTGAATACGCACCGCAACGCTGCGCACGAGAAGGACCGCGGCGGGGACGACCAAGAGGCAAGCGAGGAACCAATAGCCACTCTCGTGGGAAAAACAGATGAACACCACGTAAGCTAGGGCGAAGACCATCGACAGCGGCTGGACAATCAGGTCGTTCGACACGTCGACCAGCACCAGCCGAACTGAATTGGCGTCGGCAATCAGGCGAGAGAGCAAGTCGCCGATTGAAAGCTTTCCAAAGAAGCCGAGATGAAGTTGCTGCAGCTTGGCGAACACATCGCGCCGAACGGCCTCGATGACGCGCAGACCGGCGAGATTAAGCAGGTAGGTCGAAAAGAACTCTCCCAGCCCGCGAATCAGCATGACTGCGGGAAGGAACGCGACGGCGAAGGCCATCTCGTAGCCCTCCGGCAGAGAGAACGCTGGCTGGCCGCCCAGCCACTTGGGCCAGGACAGGAGAGGGGCGGCGCGCGTCGCGGCATCACCGAAGACGGCAGGCAGGACCTTGCCCACGAGAAACGGCAGCCCGAAGGCGTTGGCGGCCGCAAAGACGATGGCCGCGAGCAGGGACAGTAAGAGTAGCGTGCGGCTCCCCTTCAGGTAGGGCAGGTAGAGCTTGTAGCGACCTCGGAACACGCCACCAGCGTGGCTGCGAGCCCCGCGGGTGGAAACACCAAATCGTTCCTATTTCTTCTTCGGGAACGCGACCGACAGGGCAATGGCGATGGCCAGGACGAAGCCGATGATCGAGAGGGAGACCGAAGTCGGGATATGCAACCGGCCGTCGTGGACGAGAGCCTGCGCCCAGCCAGCGAACTGTCCCTCGGGCTGACCCAGACCGGCAGCCCACGGCAGGATCATCTTAACGCCAATGAAGACCAGGATGAAGGACAAGGCCGGCTTGAGGAAACGGAACAAGTGCATGAAGCCCGCCAAGGCGAAATACATCGAGCGCAGCCCCATGATGGCGAAGATATTGGAGGTGAAAGCGATGAAGCGCTTATCCTCGATGGACATCTCGGGAGGCAGGATGCCCAGCACGGCGGGGATGGAATCAATCGCGAAAATCAGGTCGGTGCCCTCGACAACGAGCAACACGAGAAAGAGCGGGGTGAACCGGCGGACGCCCTCTTCCGTGACCCAGAACTTGTTGCCATGTAAACGGGGCGTGAGCGGGAAGAACTTCCGGGCCAGCCGCACGAACAGGTTCTCGTCCATGCCTTTGCCTTCATGCTCATCCCGCGACAGGGCCAGCTTGACCCCGGTGAAGACGAGGAAAGCCCCGAAGACCGGGAGTAGCCAAGTGAAGCTCTCGACGGCCGCGACGCCGACGATGATGAAGGCCGCGCGCATGACGACCGCCCCGATGATGCCCCAGAAGAGGACGCGGTGCTGCAGGTGGTCCGGGATCTTGAAGTGGGCGAAGACCAGGATGAAGATGAAGAGGTTGTCGACCGAGAGGGCGAGTTCGAGGACATAGCCGGCGGCGAACAACTGGGCGTCCTCCGGTCCCCGCCAAGCAGACAGCAGGAAGCCGAAGCCAACCGCCAGCGAGACCCAGACGGCGCACCAGGCCAGCGCTTCCTTGAAGGAGGGCATGTGGTCCGTCTTGTTGAACACGCCCAGATCAAGGGCCAACATAAAGACGACGAAGCCCAGAAAGGCGACCCAGGCCCAGCCAGGGATCACCAAGGCGGCATCAGCGAGGACAGGCAGAAAGACGGACATCCCCTTGAAGTTAGCCTAACCGCCGGGGAGTCAAGCCCTCCCCGCTGATGCGGGCTTGCCCGCCCACCCCTCCCCCGACTTACTACTCTTCGCGTTCCCGTAGTTCAACGGATAGAACATTGGTTTCCTAAACCGAGGATGTGGGTTCGATTCCCGCCGGGGACAGCGACGTGAAAAGAGGCCTACTTCTTAAGGCGATAGGCCTGAATGCGCGTGTTCGGAGTGCGACGATAGATTTCGTCGACATCTCGGAGCCTCATCAGGGTCCACGGTGCCAGGATACTGTCGCCGTTCTTGGTCAGCACGATGTCGTCCACGATATGGACACAGGTGTGCAGGCCTTCGCCATCATCCAGGAAGCACAGCACGTCGCCGTATCGGTAAGGCGCATCTACCGCGACGTAGTCCTTGAGGAGATGCTCGGCGGCCTGTCGGGTATCGAGGTAGATATCCTTGGGCTCCTGATTGAAGAAATTCAGGGAGGTCCAATGGCAGTCTGGAAAGCGGCCCTTGAGACCCAGATCAAGTTCCGGGAAACTGTAGACTCGGAGCCGAAACGCCGAAGGAAGGAAGTGGGTGACATCGATGAGCTGCTTGGCTCGACGTTGGGTCACCGCGCGGATGAACGCCAGACGCGGTGTCCCCACCTGATCGGCAGTCCAGTAATCAATGAAAGCTTGGCGGTCCACGGTCAGCGGCAGACGGAGGCTGATGACCAGGCTACGCACACGGGTGATACTCCGGAAGACGGCGCTCACCTCCTCCGGGCCTTTGGCCAAGGCGAGTAAAGCCTGCACATCGCTAAAGACGAGGGCGCTACCGCGGCGCCAAAGCAGCTGCCGGAACAAGGCGCGCTGTCCGGAAGTGAGCGGGACCTCTTCCAGCCAGTCGTCGACATCACCACCCAGGATGAAGACCGGGTCGTGCTGGTATTCGTTCGCGGAGGACTTGGCGAGTTCCAGGTAAAGGGCACTGCGTACCTCCATGCTGAGGGCGACAAGGTCTTCCCGTTCAGGCAGAAGGATAATGCTGTTACCGCTCTCCACGAGACGCACAGGGCTGAGGAGCCTCGCGATGGTCGCCTCCGGTACGCCGGCCTTAACCAGAATCGCCCGGACGCCGCCCTGAGTGTTCTGCTCGAAAGTCCAGCGGGTCACCGCAGACGGCTTAGCGATCACCGCCATCAAGGAATCCGGCGGTTCCAAATAAACGGAGCGGACTTCTAACTGCCCCCAAGGGCCGGACTTCGTCAGCCACATCGGCTCCACGACGGCCCCGGGCACAGCCCTGGGCACGGCACCAGCCACAAGCCCCCAGCAAACGGCGGCCAAAAGGCC
>CAMDQP010000078.1 GCA_945906115.1 Opitutus sp. GAS368 | reverse complement strand
GGGTAGGCGGCGAGGAAGCCGAGCTTACCGCGGTTGATGCCGAACAGCGGGACGCCTTCGAGCGCGGCGGCTTCGGCGACGCCGAGGAAGGTGCCGTCGCCGCCGACCACGCCGCACGCGTCGGCTCCCTGGAGGGTGGCACGACTGATTGGCCAGCTGTCCGCGACCGTGAGGGTCACGCCGGCCTTCTGGGCGGCCTCCTGGACTGCGCGCACGATATCATCCACGCCGGGCTTGGTGCGGTTGACGACGAGCGTGAGGCGGCGGATGGCCATGAATGACGACTAGGCGCCCTTCAGGGAAGGGCAAGGACAAGCCGGGGAGGTCGGCGGCGAAAAGCCTTATTTCGTGGCCTTTTCCGGCTTCAACGTGAGGAAAGCCATCCGAAAGGACATCGGTCAGACGGGGGATAGATGAGCGCTATCGAGGTGCGCCAGAGTGAAGCTAAGGCCGACTCGCGGTCAGGGGAAGCGAAGTGGGCCTCATCATCCGGTCTCCCCGCCCTTTCAGCAGCTTATAGGGTATATCGAGCAACAACTTGATGAGAACCAGTATCCCAGTGATGAGGGCAGGGCTATGGACGACTTGCTCATCCATCTCCTTGGGGTCGAAATCCTCGTCAACGTATTGGAGGGTCGAGACGGGCGCGAGTTGGATCTTTAGCCAGCGACGGAAGGAGCCGACCCTTCTCAGGGTGGGCAGGCTACCCATGAGGAGCGCGAGCTGGTCGCAGTAAGGAATCATCTCCACCGGGTGGATGGTCTCGGTATTGAGCGTGGGGAACATGCGTCGCAATTTCGCCCGGCCTACTGCATGGATGTCGGCGAGATCTGCGGGCCGTTGGAAGCGGCCAGCGAGGATGCCGGTGACCAGCTTCGCCTGCATTTCGCTCATCGTCGGGATGTTGCCGATAATCGGCCGCGCGAAGCCAACGAGGAACAGGTCGTCGTGGCGCGCGTGGAGGCTGCCGAGGTGGAAATCACTGATGAGGATTTCGCCGCCCGATAATTCGGACAGGCCGGAGCTAAAGCCGATCATCGGGCAGATGAGGTCAGGGGTGACTTCGAGCTTCGTCGTCTGGTCGAAGTCGTGGAAGCGGTGATGGCTTTCGTCGCAAGGCGGTCCGATGATCTCGATCCGACCCGCCGCGACAGCGTCGAGGAAGCCGTCGCTCTTGGTATGGAACACGTTGAAAAGCTCGTCCTTGGCGCGGGCAGTGAGTTTGGCGTCCCAATGACTGCGCTTGGCGAGAAAGGCGGCGTCGGGCGCGGGGCCTGTCGAAGGTCTACCAAAGAACTTTTCAAATTTCCGCTGATGCCGAATCCGGGCTTCGACGAATTTTTGGCCGAACAGGTTCCGGAGGTCGGGGTGGATGGAGAGCAGCAGTCGGTTGCGGAGAAAGTCGGAGGGGACGCCGCGGATAGGGTGATAACGCGGGCTGACGCGGATACCTGTCTTGAGCGAGAGAAAGACGCGGTTGCCGAGGTGTGGAGCGGCGAGTCGGTGGGCAAAGTCGGCTGCCGATTCACCCCCGCCGTAGACGACGACGGTCTTTTTCTCGGGCAAGGGACTAAAGGGCGTGAGATGGGGGATGCTGGTTTCGAGGGCTTTCACTTTGTCGTGGAGGCCCGTGCAGATGACTAGCCGGTCGAAGACCTCCTCGCGCGCGGCGCCGTCGTCAATCCATAGCCGCCAGCCCTGCGGATCTTTCGCGATGCGCCGGATGGTAGTGTGGAGGCGGATATGCGGGGCCAGGTGATGGGTTGCGACAAAGTCTAACAGGTAGCGGCCAAACTCATCGTTGAGGAAAAAGTCGCCTTTGGCCTGACGTTGCGCGGGATCGGAACTCGAATCCCATTTTCGATGGCAGGCAAATTGCGTGGTGTACTTCGTCGAGGTCGAGACGAAGTTCGGATAGGGGTTACCCCAGCGGCCCACCGTGGTGCCCCCTTTTTCAAAGCAGACGATCTCCCAGTCAGGAAGGCGTTCACGGGCCAGCTTCAAGGTCACCAAGCCGCTACAGCCTGCCCCGATGATGGCGAGGCGCTGCGCGGTCATGGATGTACAGCGGTGAGACTGACCAAGACGAAATTAAATTGGCCCGACTCCGGGATGAACAGCATCACCTTGTCGCCGTGGGCCGGCGCGTGTTTGCGGGTATACTCATCCAGCATGATGAAAATACTGGCGGACCCGGCGTTGCCCGCGCTTTCCAGGTTTGTCCAGTGAGGCACGGTGGCGCCCCCCGACATTTCGTTCAAGACATCGAGCAGGTAGGCTTTGAAAAAGTACGAGGACAAGTGGGGCAGGACTATCTGGTATTCAGCCAGGGATTCGCCGTGACGCGCGAGCGCTCCGCGGACGAGTTGATCCACGCTGGGCTTCATGTGCTTGGCGAGGATGGCGACGTCTTGGCTGAGGAGTAGGCTGCGGCTTTCCAGGCTCATGCAAAGCGGGGCTTCATGGGCAAAGGAACGTGAGTAGGTCCAGTTCAGGCGGTAGGAGATTCGATCGGAGGCGGGCTGGTTGCGGAGGATGACGGCACCGGCACCGTCCGAAAGCATCGACCGCAGGAAGACGGACATGAACCATTTCGAGGAGGTTTCGTTGTCGGGGAAGAGCGCCCGATCGTCCGGAGGACGGATGACCGATGATTTCAAGATATCCGAGGGTTGCTCGACGCCGATACAGAGCGCCTCCTGATGATCGCCCGAGGCGACGGCGCGAAAGGCATTGACCAGGGCCTGGGCGGAGGAGGTGCAGATGCCGGAGTTCGAATTAATCTCAACGGGACTGGCGACGATGCCGTGACGGGCGAGACGGGCGTGGAGGATGCTGGAAAGTCCAGGTCCAATCATCGGGGTGTTGGTGGAGCCGGCCGAAAGATAGGTGAAGGTGCCCGCCTTGTTATCGAGGCAACGAGCCGCGGCGAGGGCCGCCATTTCATAGACGTCGTGGGTCGGATGCTGGGCGCGGTCGAGCGCGTAGTGGCGGGACTTAATCCCGTTCATGCGCAGGATTTTCCGTCGGACCAAAGCTTCGCCGTCGAGTTCGCCCATGAAGTCCGGGATGGCTTCGTTAGGGACTGCTTCGCCGGGAAGGAAAGACCCGGTTCCGGTGATATAGCAGTTCACGATGTTAAAATTTCGCCAGTAACGGTAGGCGGACGCTCGCGCAGGGTCCGGTAGGCGTATTCGTCGAAGGCGATATGGTTGTGGAGATAGAGGCCGGGGCTGGAGAGGAAAACGCTGCTGCTAAAGTGCCCGCGGTTGCTTTCGGCCTGAAGGTAGAAATCGAGGTCGGTCAAGACCGCGCGATCATGGGCATAGAGATGCTTCATGGCCCACAGGAGCACCGAGTCGGAGTCGAAGGAATTCAGCGCCTTTACGGTGGTCCGGAGGTCGGCGAAGATCGTGATGACCATGACAATCATGATGACCACATTGGTCACGCCAATCCACTGGAGGGAGTGTTGGTGGGTGGCCTCCATTGCACGCTTGCTGAAAAGCATGTGGTCCTCAGGCAGGCGGCGGCGAATACGGTCGAGGCTCGCGAGAAAGGCCTCCTTGTCGAAGCGGTCAACGAGTTCGTAAGAGAGCTCGTCGTGGCCGATGGTCAGATTATTCCGGACCATGTCGCTCAGGGTATCCATGTTGTAGTCGCCATCGATACCATTAAATTTCCGCCGCTCGCCCTCGACGTGGGATTTCTCTCCGAGCAAATGGCGGTAGAGGAGCGGTTCGATTTGTACGTGGCGGACCATCATTTCAACCGCATCAACGGTGGCGAAGTACTTCATCCCGAAGGCGAGTAGGCCGTCGATGCAGCGCGCCTCGAAGCCGTAGGCGCGACGGTGGAAGAGGAATTTGAGCGGGAACAGGACAGCCTTCAGGAAGAAATAGGACACCTGGAGGATCGGGCGCAGAAAAATGTAGTCCAACCGTCCCTTCTCCTTTTCAAAGGTCTCGTTGACGTAGTTGGTCAGGAAAGGAAAAGCTTTCATCAGAGAATCTGGCGCCTAGGTGAAACGAGCGTCGGGCGGCAGATGCTCATAAATGAACACTGGGCGCCCTTCAGGGATGGGCAAGGACTAGCGGGGCAGGGTGCGCGGGGAGGCATTATTTCGTGGCCTTTTCTGGCTTTGGCGTGAGGAAGGCCATCCGGTAGGTGAGGCTGACCTCGAAGCGCTTGCCGCCGAGCGATGTCACGTTGACCGGGCCGGCGAGGGCGGTGAGCTCGAGCGTCCACTGTCCCTCGGGTAGATGCTTCTTGGCTTCTTCGAAGTCGTTTTTGATCTGGTCGAGCAGTTCGTTGCGGTAATCCTGCGGATTGGTCAGTACATACTCCGGATTACCGATGACCTGCTTCTCGTTGTCATCTTTCGCCTTCACGAGGTCGGCGGCCTTGGAGCGGAGGACCTCGAGGCCCTTGAGTCCTTTGTCGGCTTCAGTATGGAGTTCCCAGCGCGCATTGGCGACATAGGTGACGTCACCCTGGTCGGCTTCATCGTCGCCGAAGAGTTTGCTGCCGCCGGTGGGACGCGAGACGTACGACTTCGCTTCAGCGCGCGCGAACTCCGCGGAGATTTCGCGCAGTTCCCAGCCCGGTTGGTCGGCGAAACGCTTCTCAAGCTCCTTGCGGATGGCGTCGATGCGGGCGTCGACCGCCGCACGGTCCTTGCCTTTGATGGTGACGGACAGCGGCAGGGAAAGGTGATCGGCGTCGACCTGCATGCGGACGTGCTGCTTCGGGCTTTGGCCGTTATTGCCGCTTTGCGCGGCGAGCGTCAGGGGGAGCAGGAGAAAAAGGGCGAAGAGGCGCATGAGTCGAGGAATAGAGGGCCCGAGGGCCGGAGGCAATGAGAGGTGCACGCGGCGGGGATTGATAATAATGATAGGGGTAAGTGGTAGAGGGCTGAGTCGATGGCAGAGGACGGAGGATTGAATGGAGATTTAGCCGCCACCTGCCACCTGGGGCCGCCACCCGCTACCCGAAGCGGAATTATAAGACACAAAGGGAAACCGGAGACCGGATGATTAGCTGGGGTTTCTTATGTCCGCAGCAAACTTTCCGGTTTCCGGTCTCCCCTTGAGTGCCTGTGTTCCCAGCCGCCAATACCTCCCCAAGGCCAGTATTACCTGGCCCTGTCCCTAGCTCCAGCCCCAGCCCTATTACGCAACACTACCCAAAGCCTCGGCGACCTTGGAGACGTCGGTGCCGCCGCCCATCGCGGCGTCGGGCTTGCCGCCACCCTTGCCGCCCAGCTTGCCGCAGGCGTCGGTGACGATCTTGCCGGCGGCCTTGCCCGCCTTGACGGCGTCCGGACCACAGTTGGCCACCAGAGAGACCTTGTCGCCGAAGACGGC
>CAMDQP010000077.1 GCA_945906115.1 Opitutus sp. GAS368 | reverse complement strand
GCCGCGATCAAGGACGTCCATGCCGGCAAATACGGCAAAGTGAAAGTCTCCCGCGCTATCTGCTACAAGCGCCGTAAGTCCATCGGCCCAGCGGGCAAGAATCCCCTTCCCTCCGAGATCGATATCGACCTCTGGCACGGCCCGGCCGATATCCAGGAATCCATCCGCGGCAACGAATCCGACAAGATCCAGCACGCTTCTAATTTTGGACCGGTGCACTATGATTGGCACTGGTTCTGGAACTACGGCGGCGGCGACCTTTGCAATCAGGCCATTCACGAGATCGATATCGCCCGCTGGTTCCTGAATACCCGCGAGGTCTCTCCCGAGGTCGTCTCCGTCGGTGGCCGCTTCGGCTACGTCGACTGCGCCGAAACCCCGAACACCTTCATCTCGATTCACAATTACGCCGGCGCCCCGCTCATCACCGAAGTCTACGGCCTGACGTCCGACGGTCAGGTCAACGGCCCGATGAACAAGTTTGGCCAGTTCGCCGAACTCAACAAGGGTCAGAAGTCGGCCAAGACCCCGGATATCGGCATCATCGTCGAGTGCGAGAACGGCACCATCGTCGTGCCAGACTACAATTCCGCCCAAGCCTACGACCTCTCCGGTAAGTTCATCAAGAGCTACGGGAAGACCATCGATGCGGTCGACCTCACCGGCGGCGCCTCCGGTCACCACGCCAACTGGGTCGCCGGCATCCGCAAGGGTTCTTCCTCGGACATCCACGCTCCCGTCCACGATTGCCACGTGTCCACCGCCCTCGTCCACTCCGCCAACATCTCCTTCCGCCTCGGCGCGAAGAAGAGCGCCGGCGAGATCAAGGACGCGCTCAAGGCAAGCTCCGGCCTCTCCGAAGCCTTCGGTCGCATGGCCGAACACCTCGGCCGTAACGGCGTGAATCTCGACGAAGCCAAGGCCGTCCTCGGCGCTCCGCTCACTCAGGACACGAAGACCGAACTCTTCACCGGCGCCAACGCCGAGGCCGCCAACCGCGACCTCGTGGCCAAGCGCACCGGACGCAAGGGCTTCGAGATCCCGACCGCGTTCTAAGCTCCTCCGACGAAGCGGAGCGGTCGCAAGGCCGCTCCGCTTTTTCATCTCTAAACCAAATCAATCATACTATGAAAAAGAGCCCGCTCCTCCTGAGCCTCACGGCCGCCGCCCTCCTCATCGTCGGCTGCGCCAACGACGCCCAGACCCCCGCCTCCAAGGCCGCTGCGCCAGCCGCCGCCAAGCCCACCACCAACAAGGTCGAGATCTTCAACGGCAAGGACCTCACGGGCTTCAAGAAGCTCGGCGGCGAAGCCACCTACGCCGTCAGCCCCGAAGGCAACCTCGTCGGCACCTCGACCCTCAACACGCCGAACACCTTCCTCGCCACCGAGCAGGACTACGGCAACTTCGTGCTCGAGTATGACTTCAAGAACGACCCTCGCCTGAATTCCGGCGTGCAGTTCCGCAGTCGCTCCGAAGCCAAGGAAGTCACCTACAAGGGCGGCGACGGCAAGCCCGCCAAGGTACCGGTCGGCCGCGTCCACGGCTACCAGGCTGAGATTGATACCGATCCGAAGAACGTAAAGAAGGACGCCACCGAGGCCCGCATGTGGTCTGCTGGTCTCTACGAAGAAGGCCGTCGCGGCTGGATCTTCCCCGGTTTCGGCGGCGGTGACGCCCTCGCCTTCTCCAAGCAGGGCCGCGAGATCACCAAGATCGGCGAATGGAACCACGTGAAGGTGGAAGCCAACGGCCCCCGCATCCGCACCTGGATCAACGGCGTGCAGCGCGTCGATGTCCGAGACGACGGCTACAAGACCGGCTTCATTGCCTTCCAGGTCCATGGCATTGGCAAGGACGCCGCCAAGGCGGGCACCACGGTCGAGTGGCGCAACATCTCCCTCACAAAGATCCCCGATAACACTCTGAGCGCGTCCGAGAAGGGCGACGGCTGGAAGCTCCTCTTCGACGGTCGCTCCAGCAAGGGTTGGCGCTCCGCCAAGGGGCCGGAATTCCCGACGGCCGGCTGGTCCGTCGAGAAGGGTATGCTCCACGTCGCCAAGGGTGACGGCAAGGAATCCGCCAACGCTGGCGACATCATCACCATCGAGCGCTTCAAGGAGTTCGAGGTGTCCGTCGACTTCAAGCTGACCACGGGCGCGAACAGCGGCCTGAAATACTTCGTGCAGCCCAACCTCAATCAGGGCGCCGGCTCAGCCTTCGGCCTGGAATTCCAGATGCTCGACGACGCCGTCCACCCGGACGCCAAGCTCGGCCGCGAAGGCAACCGCACGGTCTCCTCGCTCTACGACCTGAAGACCGCCACGAACAAGCGCGCCAACCGCATCGGCGACTGGAATAACGCTTACGTCATCGCCAAGGGCACCCAGGTCGAACACTGGCTCAACGGCCGTCTGGTGATCTCCTACGATCGCAACACCGCGGAATTCCGCGACCTGGTCGCGAAGTCCAAGTATGCCGACCCGAAGTACGGTAAGAGTTTTGGCGAGTGGGCCGACGGCCACATCCTTCTCCAGGAACACGGCGACGAAGTCTGGTTCCGTAACGTGAAGATCCGCGACCTCGCCCCGGCCCCGAAGCCGGCCGCGAAGGGTGGCAAGAAGGCTCCGGCCAAGAAGGCCGAAGCCCCTGCCAAGAAGTAAGCTACGCCTGAGGCTCCCGCGAAGGCCGGACGACGTAAGTCGCCCGGCCTTTTCTTTGGCCCGGTGGCTGAGGCGTTGCATGCCGCCCGCCGCTCGGCTTAGTAGGCATAACCCCACGCCATGCGCCCCACTCTGCTCTTCGCCGCCCTCTGCGCGACCTTCGCCGGACTCAACGCCGCCGAACCGACCCGACCCAATATCCTGTTCGTCATCGCCGACGACTGGGGCAAGGGCCATGCCGGCGCCTACGGTTGTCCCTGGGTCAAGACCCCGACCTTCGATCGCATCGCGAAGGAGGGCCTCTTGTTCCTTAACGCCTATACGCCCACCGCCAAGTGCGCGCCCTCACGCTCCGCAATCATGACCGGCCGCCATCCGTGGCTGCTCGGCGCCGCCGCGAACCATCAATGCGTATTCCCACCGGAGATCGGCATCCTCCCCGAAGCCCTCGACAAGGCCGGCTACTTCTATGCATCGACCGGCAAGGTCTGGGGTCCCGGGCTATCGCTCAAGGCTGACGACTCGCCGCGGTCGATGTCGGGCAAGGTCTTCGCTCGCCGTAAAACCGCTCCGCCCGCCGAAGCGATCGCCAACAACGACTACGCCGCCAACTTCGCCGACTTCCTGCAGGAGACCTCGCCCGATAAGCCCTGGCTCTTCTGGCTCGGCTTCCAGGAACCCCACCGCGCTTACGAAGAAGGCAGCCACGCCCGCTTCGGCAAGCGTCCCGCCGACGTCGACCGGGTCCCAAAATACTGGCCCGACAACGCGACGGTCCGCGGTGACATGCTTGATTACGCGGTGGAGATCGAACACCTCGACGCCCAGCTGGGCAAGGTCCTCGCGCAACTGGAAGCCCGAGGCGAACTCGACCGAACGCTCATCGTCGTGACGAGCGACAACGGTATGCCCTTCCCGCGCGTGAAGGGCTCGACCTACGATGATGCCAACCATCTGCCCTTCGCGGTGCGCTGGCCAGCCGGCATCGCCCGCTCCGGTCGTAAGGTCAGCGAGTTTATCAGCTTCACCGATCTCGCCCCGACCTTCCTCGAGGCCGCCGGGCTGTCGTGGGATAAGTCCGGCCTCCAGCCGACCTCCGGTCGTAGCCTCTTCGACGTCTTCAAGTCCGACGGCGCCAGGCCGCTCCCCGGACGCGACTTCACCCTCATCGGCCGCGAACGCAACGACCTCGGTCGCCCGCAGGACCAAGGCTACCCAGTGCGTGGCATCGTCACCGCCGGCCTCATCTACCTCGAGAACTCCGAACCCTCCCGCTGGCCGGCTTGCAATCCGGAAACCGGCTACCTCGACACCGACGCCAGCCCGACGAAATCCTTCATCCTGCAAGCCCGCCGAACGCAAGGCACCGATCGGTTTTGGGAACTCTGCTTCGGCATGCGCCCCGGCCGCGAACTCTACGACCTGACCACCGATGCCGACTGCGTCACCAACCTGGCGTCCGCCCGCCCTGACGACACGGAGCGACTCCGCACGAAGCTGTGGGCCGAGCTGAAACAGCAGGGCGACCTGCGTGCGCTCGGTCGCGGAGCGGAATACGAAGCCTTCCCGCACTCCGACGTGCGCCGCCGCAACTTCTATGACCGTTACATGAAGGGCGAGCTCCTCGACGCCAATTGGGTCAAGAAAGCTGACTTCGAGCCAGCCCCGCTCAAACCCGCCCGCTGATCCATGCGCCTCCTCGCCCTACTTCTTTTGCCCCTGACTGGGTTCGCCCAGACAAGGCCCAATGTCCTGCTCATCATGGCAGATGACCTGAGGGACTTCGGCGGAGCGTTTACGAAAGCGGCGGTAAAGACACCGAATCTTGATCGTCTGCGTTCTCGCGGAACGACCTTCGAACGGGCTTACGTACAGTATCCCGTCTGCAACCCGAGCCGTAGCAGCATGCTGACCGGTTTGCGCGCCGAGCAGACGGGGATCGTGGGTAATGACATACCTCTGCGACATAAGATGCCGGACATCATCACGCTTCCTCAACTCTGCAAGGAATCCGGCTGGCAGGCTCATGCCTTCGGAAAGATTACCCACCTCGGCGGCGGTAAGGACGCGGCAGCGCGGCAACGCTGGGTGGACGCCGGCCGTTCCTGGCAAACGGCACAGAATTTTGAAGCCACCAAGGCTGGCCGCAAGATGCTTGCAGGCCGGGACGTAACCAACGGAACCTTGAAATGGTGCGTATGGGGGGCCGCGGACGGCACGGATGACGATCAGCCGGATGGCCAGATCGCCGCCGCCACCGTGGCGAAGATCGAAGAACTCGGGGACAAGCCTTGGTTCATCGGCTGTGGCTTCATGAAGCCGCACGACCCCTTCATCGCGCCCAAGAAATACTTCGATCTCTATCCGGTCGGCACCTTGCAGCCATGGCGCGACCCCGCCGACATCACCCCAGTACGCAAAGAGAGCGTAGGCTTTGGCGACTACGGCATAGCCTTCGGCAAATTCACCACACTGGAGTGGCAGGAGCTTTTCCGCGCTTACTGCGCAGCGACCAGCTACATGGACGCGCAACTCGGCCGTGTCCTCGACGCGCTCGACAAAAACGGACTCTGGGAGAAAACGGTCGTCGTCTTCGTCGGTGACCACGGCTACCACACGGGCGAGCGAGAGTGGTGGAATAAGAATACCCTGTTCGAGCGCAGCTGCCGTGCTCCGCTCATCGTTGCGGCACCCGGGATGAAGGGCGGACAGACGACGCGCTCGCTGACCGAATTCGTCGA
>CAMDQP010000076.1 GCA_945906115.1 Opitutus sp. GAS368 | reverse complement strand
TACATCCACCAGAGATCGCACGGACCGAGAGGCGGGAGCTGCTGGCGGACGCGTCCGTCCTGGGCCTTGCCGGCATTGAAGCCGTCAGGGTTGGGTTCGGCCTGGATCGGCGGGACCGCCGTGGCGTTGAACAAGGAGTCTTCGGCCATGCGGTCGACGACATCGGTCACCCACTTGCGGCGGCCGGCCTCGTCGCCGAGGATCTTCCAGTCGCCAGTCGAGGTGCCCTTGTACATCTGGGCGACGAAGTCGTCGACGTCGGTACCGATGCGCGCGGCGACCTTCACGAAGATACGTTCGCACCAGACCTTGGACCACTTGAGCTGCTCCTTGAGCTGGGTGACGTTACCGGCCAGGCCCACGGAGGCTTGGTGGTGCAGGACGATGGTCTGCGGGTAGACAAAGGAGCGCTTGGCGAGGGTGGTGATGATCGCGGCCATCGAGGCGGCGTAACCCTTCACGACGACGTAGACCGGGGCCTTCGAGGTCTCCATGGCCTGGAGCATCATGTAGCCCGACATCACGGAACCGCCGGGTGAGCGGTCAATGACGATGAAGATCGGGGCTTCGCTATCGATGGCATTATAGAAGGCGATGCGGCCGCAGACGAACTGGGCGAGCTTGTCGTCGACGCGACCGTTGAACGGGATGCGGCGATCAGAGATGTGCAGGACGCCATCGATGAGCGGATCCTTCGGGTAGGTGACCAGGGCACCACTCGCGATATCGGCGGCCTTGGCCTGGAGGCGGGCGATCTGGGCGACGGAGGAGACCTTGGCGTATTCGACGGAAACTTCGGCGGTGGCGAGGCGGGCCTGCACTTCGAGTTCGGCGCGGGCGCGATCCTTATCGGCGGAAGCGACGGCTGCCTTGGCGGCGGCGAGCGCAGCATCGAGCCTGAGTTTCGCCTGCTCGGCGTCGACCGGAGCAGCGGCGGCCTCGGCACGGGCGGCACGCAGGGCGGCTTCGGCTTCGAGCTTACGAATCTCGAGGGTCTGCGTTAGCGCGGCGAGACGACGCTGCGAAGCGGCGAGGTCGAGACGTGCGCGGATGACATCGGTCTCGATCTCGGCCTTGATGACCTCGGGGGTCTTCTTGACGGGCCCCTGTTGGGCCATGACGAGCGCTGCGAAGAGAAGAGGGACAAGGGCCAGGCGCGACATGGGGGTAAGGAGTGTTTTGACAGATATATGGTTCCCTTGAAGCCCATTTTTGGCAAATCTGCCCGCATGGAAGCCGACGCCCCCATCACCCTGCTCAATCGCCATACCGGCCGCATGGAGACCGAACAGGTCTACGGCGAGAAGTGGCTGCGTCGCATCTACGGCAACCCCCTCGGTAAGCTGACCCTCCACACGGTGGTCAAACGGGCCCTTTTCTCCCAGTTGTATGGCTGGGCCATGGATCGCCCGAGCAGCGCGCGACGCGTTGCGCCCTTCGTGAAAGCCTTTGGCCTGGACCCGGCCGAGTTCGCGGACTCCGACCTGAACTCGTATCGGACCTTCAACGACTTCTTCTACCGCAAGCTCAAGGACTCCGCCCGACCGGTCGACCCGCGCGCCGAGATGGCCGTGCTGCCGGCGGATGGCCGTCACCTCGGCTTCCCCGACGCCTCGCGTGTGAACGGTATCTTCGCCAAGGGCCAGACCTTCGACATGGCTGCGCTCGTCGCGGATCGTGCACTCGGTGAACGCTACGCGCACGGCACCGTCGTCTGCTCGCGACTCTGCCCCGTCGACTACCATCGCTTCCACTTCCCTGTCGCCGGCGTGCCCGGCCAGCCCGTGCTCGCTCAGGGTCAGCTCTATTCCGTCAACCCCATCGCTCTGCGTCGCAGTGCCGCGTATCTCTGGCAGAACAAGCGCCAGCGCGTGACCATCGACGCCGGACCCTTCGGCCTCGTCACCATGGTCTCCGTCGGCGCCACGAACGTCGGTACCATCATCGAGACCTACAAATCCGGCCAAGCCGTCGCCAAGGGTGATGAGAAAGGCTACTTCCGTTTCGGCGGATCGTATGTCGCGACCATTTTTGAACCCGGTCGCATTAAGTTAGAGGATGACCTCATTCATGCCGGCGAAACCGCCGTGGAAGTGTACGCCAAGGTCGGTTCGCCCCTTGGTCGCTTAGCGTAAGCGCTTGCCTCCGCCGCCCGACGCGCAAACCTCACGTCACAGGTTTTGCTCGGGTGGTGGAATGGCAGACACACTAGATTTAGGTTCTAGCGCCGCAAGGTGTGCGGGTTCGACCCCCGCCCCGAGCACCCTGTTTCTTCGCGCAAAGCGCGAAAGAGGACTGAGTCGATGACTGCGGAGAGGACTGCATCGAGGACAGAATAGATGAGAGGCAGTATGCACGGTCTGGAACGCGTCACGACAGTGCCTGCCTTGAAGGTGGGACGCTTAATGACTAACCAACCACCCCCAAAAACTAAACCACCCCACCGCCACCAAACCCCAAAACCATGCCATCCAAACCCCTGCGGAGCTGCCCGGATTAGCCGCCGCGACATCCTTGATCGGAGCGCCCTTGGCGTTCTCCTCGATCTCAGCACTTAACTTCAGCCGCTCGGCTGAATCGAGCAAGGGTGGCTCAGCGGGCGAATCAGCAGGCGAATCAGCGGGCTCACTGTCCGTCTTGAAGAGCATCCTGACGGCGTTCCAGACCAGTATCCAAACCAGGAGGCCGGGGATAAAATAAATAATAGCCGTTAAAGCCTGCCCAAGGCCATCGCCGGGGTTGGGCATCATAACCTGCAGGGCCTTAAAAAATACTATGGTGAAGACGACGGCCGGGAAGAGGTGGTGAACCACCATTTCGGCTAGGAATCTTGCCAGCTTTTTCATGGAGCTGATTGTATCACGCCCTCGATAGAAGTGAGTATTGTTAAAACTGATACGGCTCATCGGCGCGGGCCGTCAGCCCGCGCGAGTAATGAAGGGTAAAGGGATTGCCTCTGCATAAGGTGAGGCTGGCCACTCTTGGTCAGCCGCAATTGAGCGAGGGCGCGCAATCCTACCTCAAGACGGGCGGATGCGATGTCATCGCATCCCTACCCGACCCGCCACCAGCAACCCGGGGCTGCCACCCGCCACCCGAAACGTTGCATCTCACTTTTGCACCTTTGCACAGGCCATAGGCCGGTTTGCACTTTTGCACGCCAAGGCAGCACCCGCTGCTGCCCCTACCTCACACGAGCACCCTGTTCACTTGCCGGCGCGGAACACCTTGCGCAGGCCCTTCTTGCCGGACTTCAGGGATCGGCTCACGCGCTTCTTGCCGGACTTGAGCACCTTGCGGAGACGCTTGGTGCCCGACTTGAGCGCCTTGCGGAGACGCTTCTTGCCGGATCTGATCTTCTTACGGAGACGGGCGACGAGGCCGGGCGACTCGGCTTGCTCGACCTGTTCGCGAGCGGTGTCGGCCGATCCTTGGTCACCCGAAACGATGAGTTCGGCTTCAAGGTCCGTACGGGACGTTTTCTTGGCGTGCTTTTTGCGCATAAGAGGGGTGCTCAGGCTTTGATGGGAGGATTTTCCGGCACAACGTTTTGACTGTCAACTTCAGGCCGACGCGTCCGTAAATTGGCTCCCAACCGACGCGACGACGCCGTCCGCCCCCGTCGCCTCCACTCTTGCCCCTTCCTCCCTCCTACCCCACTCTGGGATCATGTTCGCGTGGCTCAGCTCCCTCTTCGCTCCGAAGACGCCCGTGCCTGACTTGAGCCAGGCGCCGGACGAACCAGCGCCGGCCGAACGCGTCCCTTCCACCCGCCCAGCCAATCAGCAGCCTTGGATCGGCGTCGACCTCGACGGGACGTTGGCCGAAGCGACCTCCTGGCAGGGCATGAGCCATATCGGTCCGCCGGTGCCCCTGATGATGCGCCGCGTCCGCCAGTGGCTCGAGAAAGGCCTCCGCGTGAAGATCATGACGGCCCGGGCCGGCGACCCGGAAGGCGTTGCGGCCACGCAGGCTTGGCTCAAAGCCAACGGGCTCCCAGAACTGGAAGTCACTGACAAGAAGGACTTCGGGATGATCGAGCTCTGGGACGACCGCGCCATCCAGGTCGTGCAGAACCAAGGTATCTGCTTCCTGGGCACTTCCTATTTCGCCCGTCCGAAGGCCCCCATTCTCCCAGATGAGGTTGCGGACCGTACCTTCATCCTCGTAGGATTGAAACCGAAAGACCCTCCTCAGGGCCCTAAGCACAGCGCATGAAAGCCTCCCTTAAACTCGAGTACTCCCTCCGCGTCCTCTCGCAGCTCGCCCGCCGCCACCGTGGCACGGCCGTCACGCGCATCGAGGAACTCGCCCGGCTCGAGGACATTCCGGCCAATTACCTCGTGCAGTTGCTCAACGAACTCCGCGAAGGCGGACTGGTCGTCTCGAAGCGCGGCAAGACTGGCGGCTACCGTCTGGCAAAAGACGCCGAAGATATCTCTCTGAAACAGGTGCTCGCAGTCGTGGAACCGGAGCTCGTCGAGACCAAGATCACGCTCAAAGGCGCGTCCGGACCTCAGGTCGCGGCGCTCTGGCGCGAAGTCTCGAAGCGTTTCGACAAATCCCTCACCGGCTTCAACGTCGCGCAATTAGCACTGTCGGAGTCCGGCACGGATTTTGAAATCTGAGCGCGACGGCATAGCCGAAGCGAGGGGGCACGTGGGCAAGGTGACACGGTGACAAGGGGGAGACATGTATCAGGTGGAAGCGGTTGGCGGTTGGGACGTCATCTCGGGTCTCAGGTCTCGGCTGCAGGTACGGGTACAGGTACAGGTTCGGGTTCAGGCCCGGGACCTGTACCTGCACCTGAATACCTGAACCAGATACCCGATGGCCGAGACCCGGGACCTGAGAATGAATCCCCCAGCCAATCATCCGGTTTCCGGTCTCCCTTCGAGTTTGTCATTCCCGCCACCTGCCACCTGGGGCTGCCACCCGCCACCCGAAGCGCATGCAGCTAGGTCGGCACGCGGCAACTTAGCCGCAGGATCGGGGTTACTTCTTTAACCATGCGCCCCGTCCTTCCCCTCCTCGGCCTACTGCTCGCCAGTCTCTTCGGCCCGCTCGTCGCCGCGGACCGCCCGCCGAACATCATCTTCGTGCTGGCCGACGACCTCGGCTGGACCGACCTCGGCGCCTTCGGGAGCAAGTATTACGAGACGCCGAACATCGATCGGCTCGCCGCGCAAGGCATGCGCTTGACCAATCACCACCACTGCCAGAACTGCGCCCCGACCCGTTCCGCCCTGCTCTCCGGCCAATACGGCGCCCGCACGGGCACCTACACCGTCGGATCGATCGGCCGCTTCAACTGGCAGACTCGACCGCTCCGCCCGGTCGAAAACGTCACGAATCTCTCCCTCGAGCGCGATACGTTCGCCAACCAGCTCAAGGCCGCCGGCTACGC
>CAMDQP010000075.1 GCA_945906115.1 Opitutus sp. GAS368 | reverse complement strand
CTCGGCCGCAAGGACAAGGCCAAGGAACTCTGCGTCGCCGCCGGCCCCGGCCGCATCGGCGTGCAGATCGAGCCGGACGGCAAGCAGCCCCTCGAACTCGTACGCACCGCTACCTTCAGCTACTCCTGCTTCAATCTCCTGGCACTGGCGAGGCTCGCTGACCTGAGTGAGCATGCTGGCGTCGACCTCTGGCGCTATAACACCACGGACGGCCGTTCGATCCGCGCGGCGCTTGATTTCCTTGTCCCGTATCTCGGCAAGAATCCCAAGCCCTGGACGATGCAACAGATCCACGAGAGCAAGCCCGATGAAGTGTTCCCCGTCCTGCGCGCGGCCGCGCTCGCTTATGGCGATGAGCACTACGAATCGTTGCTGAAAGAATATTCTGACCACCGCAGCAAGCGCCTGCAGCTCCTCGCGCCCCGATGAAGGCCTGGGCGTCCGCCATCTTGCTGGTCAGCGCCGCCATCCTCGCGGCCGACGAGCCGCGTCGCCCTAACGTGCTTGTCATTCTCGCCGACGACCTCGGCTACTCCGACCTCGGCTGCTACGGCGGCGAGATTCCTACGCCCAACCTCGACCGCCTCGCGAAGTCGGGCGCGCGCTTCGAGAAGACGTATACTTCCGCGCGCTGCTGTCCCACGCGCGCGTCGCTCATCACCGGCCTTCATCCGCACGAGGCCGGCATCGGCGACTTCGTCACCGCCAAGCCCTCGCCTAAGCGCGGCCCCGCCTACACCGGTCACCTCCTAGATGATAATATCACCATCCCCGAGCTCCTGAAGCAGTCCGGTTACAGCACGTGGATGGTCGGCAAGTGGCACATGGGTTCGCCCGGACCGGTCCAGCGTGGCTTCGACGCCTATTTCGGCTACAAGAGCCTGCAGGCCCACTCAAACGATCAATGGGATCCCGCTGCCTACACGCGCCTGCCCGCCGGCACGCCCGCCGAGCTGTCCTATGCCCCCGGCAAGTTCTACGTCACCGACGTCTTCACCGACTACGCCTTGGAGTTCCTGCGGCAGGCGCGCGTGACCAAGGACAAGCCTTGGTTCCTTTACCTCGCGCATTCCTCCCCGCACTTCCCCGTGCAGGCGCCCAAGGAGTCGATCGACCGGCACATGCCCACGTATCGTCGTGGCTGGGATGTCCTGCGCACCGAACGCTTCGCGCGGATGAAGGCCCTCGGGCTCGTCGCCGCGGACGCCGTGCTGCCGCCGCTCTCGCTGGTTCCTGTCGAGGCGAACAACGCCATCGCCAACGGTTACTCTGGTAAGCCGAACCCTGCGTGGGAAAGCTTGCCGGCCGATCGTCGGGAAGACCTCGCGCGCCGCATGGCCACCTTCGCCGCGATGGTCGAGCACGTCGACCAAGGCGTCGGTCGGCTTCTCGCCGACCTCGAGCGCAACGGCGAACTTGCGAACACCCTCGTCGTGTTCACTTCCGACAACGGCGCCTGCTATGAGTGGGGCCCGTTTGGTTTCGACGGCGCTTCGCGCGCGGGTCGCACCGACCTCCATGTCGGCGACGCCTTGGCGGGCATGGGCCAGGCCGGCACGCATTCTTCTTACGGGTCCGCGTGGGCTAACCTCGGCAATACGCCGCTCAATCTTTATAAGCACTTCTGCCACGAAGGCGGCATCAGCGTGCCGATGATCGTCGCCTGGCCCGCGACCTTAAAGCCGTCCACGGCCTGGATTCGCTCCCCGACGCACGTGATGGACCTGCTGCCCACCATCGCGGCTGCCACCGGTGCGACTTATCCGGCAGAGAGGGCAGGGAAGCCTATCCGTCCGGCTTCCGGCCGATCCTTGCTGGCCGACCTGCGTGGCGAACCGACGCCCGAGCGCGGCATCCCGACCGCCCACGAAGGCGCGCGCGGCTATCGTCTAGGCAACTGGAAGATCGTCTGGGGTAAGCGCCAACGTGCACCTGTCACTTGGCAGTTGTTCGACCTTTCGAAGGACCCCTCCGAGCAGCATGACCTCGCGACCCAGCACCCCGCCAAGCTCAAGGAGCTCGCGGACGCGTGGATGGCCTGGGCCAAGCGTTGTGGGGTCGACCTCGGTTCCCGCTAGAATAAGCGGCAGAATTTCCTCACGTTTCCGCAATAAGGCGGTTTTGACGCAGGATTGTCATAATTGGATGTTACTTTCTTGTCCCATGGAAGAAACCACTAAGGTCCCTGGGCAACATAAGATTCATTTCCGGACGTTGATTCTGTCCGACCTGCATCTGGGCACCAAGGACGCTCAAGCGCGCGAGCTTCTCGACGTGCTCCGTGGCATCCGCTGCGACAAGCTCATCCTTAATGGTGACATCATCGACCTGTGGTCGCTCCAGCGTAAGAACCACTGGTCGCCGGCCCACACGGCCGTGATCCGTCGCATCATGAAGATGGCGGAGAAGGACGGTACCAAAGTGATTTATCTGCGCGGTAACCACGACGACTTCATCCGCCGCCTGATTCCCCTCGTGCTCGACCGTATCGAGCTCGCTGAAGAGCACATCCACGTCGCCCAAGACGGCCGCAAGTATCTCTGCATCCACGGCGACGCGTTCGACACCGTGTCGGTGAATCTCCGCTGGCTCGCCGTCATCGGCGATATCAGCTACCAAATTCTCCTCGATCTGAACCGCGTCTATAACAAGTGGCGTGCCTGGCGCGGTAAGGAGTACTTCTCCCTCTCCCAGGCCATCAAGGCCAAGGTTAAGACTGCGGTCAGCTACATCTCGAGCTTCGAAGAGCACCTCCAGACGCTGGCCGCCCGACGTGGCTGCGAAGGCGTGATGTGCGGCCACATCCACAAGGCCGAGGACCGTATGATCGGCAATGTCCGCTACATCAATTCCGGCGACTGGGTCGAGTCGCTGACCGCGATCGTGGAAGAGGACGACGGTCGCCTGCGCGTCGTCGAGCGTCAGGAGCTCTTGCAGCGTATCGCTGAACGTCGCGCCGCCTTCGAGGCCGCTAAGGGCGGTTCGCCCGCGCCCGCCGGCGAGGCCAGCGCCACGATCTCGTTCGTCGCCTGATGAGCGTCATCCCTGTCCTCACGGCCGGCTTCGGCGAAGGGCATAACGCCGCCGCGCGTTCCATCATCGAGGCCCTCAGCCGCAAACCAGGACTGAACGGCGAACTGCATGATCTCTTTCTGGAAGCCTACGGTGCGGAGAAAGCCAAGAGCCAGCGCGATAGCTACATTGGTGTCGCGAACAAGTATCCGCGCCTGTGGGGTTGCATGTACACCGCGCTCGACCGCCTGCCGCTCGTCCGTGCGTCGCTCCCGTTCGTGCGTCCGGTCGAGAAGACCCTGAACGAGATGCTCGACGCGACCCGCCCGCCGGTCGTGGTTTCGGCCTATCCGCTCTATAACTACATGATGGCCCGTCGCTGGCATCGGGACGATCCCGCCCGCCCGCGCCTGATCACCGTCGTCACGGATTCCATTTCAGTGAATCGCGCCTGGCACCGCGCCCACTCCGATTGGTACGTCACCCCGAACCAGGCCACCGCCGACGTCATGATCCGACAGGGCGTGCCTGCCGCCAAGGTCCTGCCCTACGGCTTCCCGGTCTCCTCGCGCCTCGCCCCGCGCTCCTCCGCCAAGGCCGGCGAACGTCCCCGCGTGCTGGTGATGCTCAATCCTGGCAAGCGCGATGCTGTCGAGCTCGCGAGCTCGCTGTCGACGCTCGGCCTCGAGCTCACGATCACCGTGGGGAAGGATGCGTCTTTCAAGGAAGCCGTTGAGCGCGCCGTCGACGGCCGCGCCGAAGTGCTCGGCTGGACCGATTGTATTCCCTCGCTCATGCTTTCGAGTCATCTCGTCGTGAGCAAGGCTGGCGGCGCGACCACGCATGAGTGCGTCGCGGCCGGCGTGCCGATGATCATCACGCAAGTCATCCCGGGCCAGGAAGCCGGCAACGGCCGCCTCATCGCTGAGCATGGCGCCGGCGCCTACGGCCTGACGGCGGCCTCGGCGCGTGCGATTATCGCCGAAGCCTTCAGCGGCGACTGGACCGTTTGGAAGAAGTGGAAAGCCTCCGTCGACGGGCTTGGCGATGCTGGCGGCGCCGACCGCGTGGCCGATCTCGTGGAACGCGAGATAGCGGTTAGGAGGTAGGGGTAGCACCGCGTGCTGCCCTCGCTGCATCTGGTAGGGCTGACCATCCTTGGTCGGCCGCAGCCGAGCAGGGATGCTCGGCCCTACCCAAGGCAGAGATGCACAACTCAGAGGGAAACCGGAGACCGGATGATGTGCGGGGGTATTTAACCCTCACCCTCTCGCCTCTAAGTAAGCCTTAACTTCGCCGGCGAGTTTATCGCTGAGGCCAGCGACTTCCGCAATCTCCGCGGCGGTGGCCTTGCGCAGTTTCTGGATGCTCCCGAAGTGTGCGAGCAGCGCGTCTTTGCGCTTGGGCCCCAGCCCCGGCATTTCGTCGAGCAGCGACTCGCGTAGTTTGCGGCTGCGAAGTTCGGCGTTGAAGTCGTTCGCGAAGCGGTGCGCTTCGTCCCGGATACGCATGAGTAGCGCGAGCCCGACGTCGTGTCGCGGAAGCTTTAGCTCGCGGCCGTCGGGGAAGACGATCGTCTCCTCGCGCTTGGCGAGGCCGATGAGCGGGGGCGGGGCGAGGTCGTGTTCCTTGAAGGCCGCGAGTGCGGCGCCGACCTGGCCGAGGCCGCCGTCGATGATGACGAGCTCGGGGAAGGCGCGGTGTTCCTCGTGCAGGCGGGTGTAGCGACGGCCGACTACCTCCTGCATGGAGCGGAAGTCGTCATTGCCTTCGAAGGACTTGATCTTGAAGCGGCGGTAGCCGGATTTGTCGGCTTGGCCGTCGACGAAGCGCACCATCGACGCGACGGCGAGCGTGCCCGAGATGTGCGAGATATCGAAGCACTCCGCCGTGGAGGGCGGACGTTCGAGGCCGAGCGCGGCGGCGAGCGAGGTGAGGGCGCCGGCTTCGTCGCGGCGGGGCAGGGGGTTCTCGCGGAGGAAGCGGCGCGATTTTTCCGTCGTGCGCTTCAGCGCATCGAGTAGGTCGCGCAGGCTCGCGGCTTTCTCGTAGTCCCGGGCCTCGGCGGCCTTGCGCATGTCGGCCTCGACTTGTTCGCCCCAGCTCTCGACCTTGCCTTCGAGGAAGGCGCAGGCCTCGGTCACGCGGGCGGCGTATGCCTCGGCCGTCACCACGTTGGCGTGTTTCTGGATCTCGGAGCGCGCGTCGTCGTAGAGTTTCCACGAGCCGTCGGGCAGCGCGGTCGGTGTGCTGTCGGCGAGGAGGATGCCAAACTTCTTGCGCATCTCGTTAAGCGTGCGGCGGACGGCTTGCTGGTGAGGGAAGGGGCCGAAGTAGCGGCAGGCGTCGGTCGTGCGGGCGCGGACGATGCGGAACTTCGGGAGGGCATCGGCGAGGTCGACCCGGACCTGGGGGAACTGCTTGTCGTCGCGGAACAGGATATTCCAGCGGGGACGCCAGCGCTTGATCAGCTTAC
>CAMDQP010000074.1 GCA_945906115.1 Opitutus sp. GAS368 | reverse complement strand
GATCGTTATTTCTTCAACGAAGATTCCAGTCGTCCGCTCCTCATCGTCCTGCAGAACCGCCTGCGGCTCCTCATCCAGATCCGTTGCCTCGCCGACTCTGGCGATTTCCGCGTGAGCGATGCGGGCCTGCCTAAGGGCCAGTTCGAGGCGGCCAGCGGTCGCCACGGCCCGACCTTCGGGTCCGCCGCGAAGTCTTCCGCCAACCTCTTCTCGCAGAACGCCTGGTATGTGAGTAACAAGGTCGCCCCGGCCGCAGCCCGCTATACCCTCGCTGAACTCGTCGACCTCCAGCTCGCCTGCGCCGACTGTTTCGACGCCTCCAATCGCGGTGAGGACGAGTCCTCCGTCCGCGCGATGTTCCTCCGAGCGCTTGCCGTGAAGCGTTCCGCGTGATATAAACCCCTTTCAAACCGATGGAATCCGATAACGTCCCTAATGTCCTCGCCGATCGCTACGCCTCCCCGGCGATGAAGGCCGTCTGGTCCACTCGCGGCCGCGTGGTTCTTGAGCGCGAATATTGGATTGCTGTCATGAAGGCCCAGCGCGACCTCGGCCTCGACATCCCCGCCGCCGCGCTCGCCGCCTACGAGAAGGTTAAGGACCAGGTCGACTTCGACTCTATCCGCAAGCGCGAGGAAGAGACTCGTCACGACGTCAAGGCGCGCATCGACGAGTTCTGTGCCCTCGCCGGCTACCAGCATGTCCACAAGGGCCTGACCAGCCGCGACCTCACCGAATCCGTCGAGCAGCTCCAGGTCTTCCGCTCGCTCCAGCTCGTCCGCGCCAAGGGTGTGGCCGCGCTCGCCGCGCTCGCCCGTCGCGCCCAGGCTGACCGCGATATCCTCATCGCCGCCCGCACGCACAATGTCGCCGCGCAGCCCACCACCGTCGGCAAGCGCTGGGCAATGTTCGGCGAAGAATGTATCCGCGGCATTGCGCAGGTTGACGCTGCGCTCGCCGCTTTCGCCGCCCGCGGGCTCAAGGGTGCCGTGGGTACGCAGCTCGACCAGCTCACGCTTTTCTCCGGCGACATCGCCAAGGTCTCCCAGCTCGAGGGCCGGGTGCTCGTGCATCTCGGCATCCCGCATTCGCTCGGTGCCGTTGGCCAGGTCTACCCGCGTTCGATGGACATGGAAGTCGTCGCCGCGCTGCTTTCCGCCGCTTCTGGTCCGTCGTCCTTCGCCAAGACCCTCCGCCTGATGGCCGGCCATGAACTCGCCAGCGAAGGTTTCCTGCCCGGACAGGTCGGCTCGTCCGCCATGCCGCACAAGATGAACGCCCGCACCTGCGAGCGCATCAACGGCTTCCACGTGATCCTGCGCGGCCACCTCGCCATGGCCGCTTCGCTTTCCGGCGAACAGTGGAACGAAGGGGACGTGTCCTGCTCCGTCGTGCGCCGCGTGCTCCTGCCTGACGCCTTCCTCGCCATCGACGGTCTCTTCGAAGCCTTCCTCACTGTGCTCGGCCAGATGGAGGTCAATCGAGCCGTCATCGAGCGCGAGTCGCGCCACACCCTTCCGTTCCTCCTCACGACGACTTTCCTCATGGAAGCCGTCAAGGCTGGTGCCGGCCGTGAAGAGGCCCACGAGGCCATCAAGGAACACGCTGTGGCCGTCGCCAAGGACCTCCGCTCGGGCAAGACCGAGCGCAATGACCTCGTTGAACGCCTCGCCGCCGACAGCCGCCTCCGCCTCCCGAAATCCGTCCTCCTCGACGCCGTGACCAAGGCGGGCGAGCTGACCGGTTCGGCTGGCGCCCAGGTGGACGCTTTCGTGCAGCAGGCCGCGGCCTGGACCCAGAAGGTGCCCGAGTCGGTCCAGGTCAAAGCCGGGCGTATTTTGTAGGCCTTATCAGGGGGGTGCGGGCAGGGGAGGGTTTTCCGTGTTGCCAAGGGGGGTGGGGCTTCCCACAACCCACTTTTCAACTCGTTCACTCCCATGTCTTCTCCCCTCATTGGCAACCTTCTCGTCGCGCAGAGCGGCGGTCCGACCCCCGTCATCAACGCCAGCCTCGCCGGGGTGATCTCGGAAGCCCTCAAGCATGAGGACGAAATCGTCGAAATCTACGGCGGACTCAACGGCATCCAGGGCATTCTGAACGAAGAACTCGTCGACCTCGCCGCCGAGTCCCAGCAGACCCTTCGCGCCCTCCGCCACACCCCTGGCGCCGCCCTCGGTACCTGCCGCTATAAGGTGAAGAAGGCCGAAGACTTCGACCGCATCCTGCAGGTCTTCGAAGCGCACAACATCCGCTACTTCCACTACATCGGGGGCAACGACTCCCAGGACACCGCCGCCAAGATCGACGCCCTCGCCAAAGAGCGCGGCTACGAACTCCGCGTCGTCGGCGTGCCCAAGACGATCGATAACGACCTCCCGCTCACCGACCACTGCCCCGGTTTCGGTTCCGTCGCTAAGCACATTGGCGTGACTATTCGTGAGACCGCTCTCGACAACGCCGCCATGGGCCAGAACGACTTCGTCTCCATCCTCGAGGTCATGGGCCGCAACGCCGGCTGGATCGCCGCCTCGTCTGTCCTCGCGCAGCGCCGCGACAAGGGCGAAGACAAGTCCGTCAAGAATACCCACTATAATAACACCGCGCCGCACATCGTGCTGCTCCCGGAAGTCGCCTTCAATGCCGACAACTTCATCCGTCGCGTTGAAGAAGTCCTCAAGGCCAACGGTCACTGCTTCGTCGTGGTCTCCGAAGGCGTCCAGGACGCCACCGGTAACTATCTTAGTGCCGACACCTCCAGCACCGACGCTTTCGGCCACGCCGTCCTCGGCGGCGCCGGCGAATACCTCCGTACACTCGTCGAGTCTCGCTTCGATGGCGTCAAGGCCCGCTCCTCCAAGCTCGGCATCACCCAGCGTGCCGCTTCGCACAACGCTTCGAAGACCGACGTTGATGAAGCCGAACTCTGCGGTGGCGCCGCCGTCAAGGCCGCCCTCGAAGGCGAGTCCGGCAAGATGGTTATCCTGACCCGCTCCGAAAAGGAGAACTACGCCGTCCAGACCATGCTCGCCCCGCTCGACCAGATTGCCAACGGCGTGAAGGTCTTCCCGGAAAAGTGGATCGGCGAAGACAAGATGTCCATCCACCCGGACTTCGTGCGCTACGCTCTCCCCCTTATTCAGGGTGAAATGCAACTGCCTTTTGATCAGGGACTTCCGAAATACGCTCAGCTCTCCGCGATCGCCGTCCAGCGCCGCCTCGAGAAGTACGTTACGGCCTGAACGCGTTCGGGTTACGAGGTAATGACCCCCTTTCGGGGGTCTTTTCCTTTAAAGGGGTTGCCTCGGTTATGGCGGGGGCTAGTTTTCCTTTCCCCACCCGTCACCATGAAATCTTTTATTAAGTTCTTAGGAATAGTAGCCTTTGCGCTCCTGCCTATTCTTTCTTCCGCCGCTCTGCAGGTCGGCAAGGTTCAGGTCGGCAAGGTCAGTGGCACCGTCACCCTCATCGACGGCAAGGCCCAGCGTAAGCCTCTCGCGAACGGTGCGACCTTCCAGGAAGGCTCGCTCGTCGAGACCGGCGTCAATTCCACCGCCGAACTCGTGTTCTCCAACGGCGCTTCCGTAGTCCTCACGCCGAACACCCTGATTGAGCTGCGCACTTTCCGCCAGGTGCCTTCCGCCGACATCACTGATCCGTATCGCCAGATCGAGAAAGACCCGAGCCCCTCCGTCACCGAGCTCGAAGTACCGCGCGGCAAGATCATCGGTGAAGTCCGCAAGCTGAACGCCCTTTCCACTTTCACCGTTAAGACGCCGGCCGGTCTTGTCCGCATCCGCGGTACGGTCTTCACTGTCGAGTATCGCGTCGGCCCCGATGGTATCGGACGCATCGTCGTCGACTGCGTCCGCGGTTCCGTCGAGACCACCGTTTACTCCTCCAACGCCGGCCCGGTCACCGTCGAGCCCGGCATGCAGGCCTCCAGTGCCGTCGCTTCTGCCGCCCTCCTCGACATCCTCACCAAGATTCCAGTCGTCCGCTCCTCATCGTCCGGTGCGCCCCAGCCCGCCGCTCTTTCTGCCGCCACGCTGGCCGTGCTCTCCAAGCCGGTGCAGATTATGGTCTACCCGATTCCGGCTGAAGACATGGCAGCGATTGCCGCCCTCCTCGGTGCGAACTCCACGATGAACGTTGAAGTCGCCACGACCATCACCGCGATGTCCCATACCATGCCGACCCTCGCGCAGATGTTCCCTAATGGCCCCGGCGGCGCCCCGAACCCGCTCTACGTCAAGGTGATCACCGAGCAGGTGACGGTCATCGTCGACAAGCCAAAGCCTGGGCCTAGCGGACCGGTGACCACCACCACCGGTGGAAGCTCGACCCTCGACGAGACCCTGAAGAAGATCACCGATAACGTCGAGCGCACCGTCGAGCAGAAGCAGATCAACCCCAGCGGCGTCTAAGACCTTCTCTTCCTTTGGAAAGGCCCGGCTGATGCCGGGCCTTTTTATGCGCAGAGGGTTTCTCCGCTCGCTTTGAGCCTTTCGGCGGGCATCTTGAGAACGCATGCCGATCGCCGGTAAATTCATCACGTTCGAAGGAGGGGAAGGCGCGGGAAAGTCCACGCAGCTGACCCGTCTGGCGGATCGTCTCCGTGCTTCCGGTGAGGGGGTGCTGAGCCTCCGTGAGCCCGGCGGTACGCCCTTTGGCGAGAAGATGCGGGATGTCCTCAAGCACCCCGGCTCCGTCATCCAGCCGGCCGCTGAGGCCCTCCTGTTCGCGGCCTGCCGCGCGCAGCTCGTCGCCGAGGTCATCGCGCCGGCCCTCGCTTCCGGCCAGGTCGTGCTCTGCGATCGTTTTATCGACTCCACGGTCGCCTATCAGTCGGGCGGCCGCGGCCTCGACCGCGCGCTCATCGAATCCGCCAATCGCCTCGCCTGCGGGGCCGTCCGCCCGGACCTGACCGTCCTGCTCGACCTCGACTCCTCCCGCGGCCTCGGCCGTGCCTCGGTGCGCGACCATGGCCAAGCCGACCGGTTCGAGGTCCTCGGCGCTGATTTCCACCGACAAGTACGCGACCTTTACCACACGCTCGCGAGGGAGGAGCCTGGGCGTTTCTTCGTGGTCGACGCCGCCCGCCCGCCCGAAGCGCTCGAAGAGGAGATCTGGCATGAAATCGCCCGCCGCTTCCGCTGACCTTTCGGATCTTCCGGTCCTCAAGGTCCTCGCGCGGGCCCGCGCCGAGGGCCGCATGCCGCATGCCGTGCTGCTCACCGGTGCCGATGGCGCCGTGCTGGTCCGTGCCGCTGAACAGCTCGCCGCGCTGCATCTCGGCGACGCCGATCCGCTGGGCCATCCGGATTGCCGCGTACTGCGCCCCGCGAAGAAATCGCGGCGCATCACCATCGACAACACCCTCGAGGTCGTCGCTGCCTTGCGCCTCACTTCGCTGTCGCCGCACCGCGTCGTGATTGTCAACGAGCCCGACCGTTTCCAGTCCGAGTCCGCCAATGCCTTCCTGAAGACGCT
>CAMDQP010000073.1 GCA_945906115.1 Opitutus sp. GAS368 | reverse complement strand
TCGTGCGTGCCGGTGTAGACGACGCGGTCGGCGGTGATATTCGTCGGGAAGTGGGGATTGCCCTCGGGCGGCCCGCCGAAGCCGAACTGCAGCACCGACATGCCGGGCAGGCCCGAGGCCTTGCGGAGCACGTCGACGCCAGGCGAGAGTAGGCCAAGGTCTTCGGCGACGAGCGGCAGGCCGGCGAGCGCGCTAGTGAAGGCGAGCCCTGGGCCGTCGAACCACTGGCCCTCGCGGGCATTGGGCGCCCCAGCGGGCACGCTCCAGAAATCATGGATGCCGCGGAAGTGGTCGATGCGAATCGCATCGAAGAGTTCGAGGTCGTGATGTACGCGCGCCTTCCACCAAGCAAAGCCATCGGTGGCATGACGCTCCCAGGCGTAAAGTGGATTGCCCCACAGTTGGCCGTCCGCGGCGAAGTAGTCGGGCGGCACGCCGGCGACGGCGAGCGGGCGGCCGGCTTGGTCGAGTTGGAAAAGCTCGGGACGCGTCTTGGCGTCGCAGCCGTCGGCTGAGACATAGATGGGTTCGTCGCCGAAGAAGCGGACGCCCTTGCTGTGCGCGTATTCGCGAAGGGAGCGCCACTGCTCGGCGAAAAGGAACTGGAGGACCTCGGCTTCCGCGACCAAGCCTTCAGGGGCTTCGTCGATTGTCCATTTATCCGGCGCGGTGAAGCCGTTTGCTTCGCGTAAGGCGGAGAATCGGCACCAGGCATCCAGCCAGCCAGCGTGCTTTTCTCGGAAGCGACCGAAGGCGGCGTTTTGCTTCAGGATCGCGGCGCCGCGTCGGGCGGCGAGCTGGAGCGTCGGGCGCAGGTGGTTCCAGAGACGACCGTAGTCGGTCCGCCCATCGCTGCCGCGCTGGAGTGAAGAGATTTCCTCGGCCGTGAGCAGTTTGCGTGCACCGAGGTCGGTTAGGTCGAGGAGGTAGGGGTTGCCGGCGAAGACGGAGAGCGCTTGGTAGGGTGAGTCGCCATAGCCGGTCGGGCCGAGCGGGCAGACCTGCCACCAAGAGAACCCGGCCGCGGCGATGATATCGACGAAGCGTCGGGCCTCGGCGCCGAGCGAACCTACGGGACCGGCTCCGGGTAAGGCCGTTGGATGAAGTAGGACGCCAGCGCACCGGTGCGGGAACGCGTGGCAGGAAAAAACTTTAGCTATTTTCGTTCCGGCCGCTGGGGCGCCTTGAGAGGCGCTCATCTCATTGGGGCTGGACTTGGACGTGGTGCTTCGTGCGGAGGTCATCGAGCCAGCGCTTGATGGCGATGTTCATATTGATCTGCCGCACCTTATTTTCGATTGTCACCATCACTTCCGGCTCATTCACGTCGGCGAAGCCCTTGGGGCGGGTCGCTTCCTGGCTGACGATGACGTAGATGGGAGTGGATCCGACGTCGAACTTCAAGGGATCGGAAACCTCGCCGACCTTCATTGCCCTGAGCTTGGCCGTGACAACCTCGTTGAGGTCATCGAGGTCACGCCAGCCGGCATCGCCGCCTTTGCTGGCGTAATCGTCGGTGCTCACCCGGATGGCGACATCGGCGAAGGTGGGCGTGCCAGTGATGGGCTTTCCAGTGACCTTAAAGCGTTCGAGCGTGGCGGCAATCTTCTCAGGGTGGCGGAGCGCGTCAGCGAAAGCGGAGGCCCTGGCGGCGGTCTCCTCGGGTTTCTCGGCGGCCCCTTGGGTGATCGTGATCTGGCTCAACTTGGCCTGTTCCTTACGGACGAAGTCGGACTTATTCTTCTCGTAGTACTCCAGAATTTTTCCGGGGTTCACGTCCCAAGCGTCGCGGCGGATCTGGCTGACCATATAATCGAAGATGATGCGGTCTTCGATGCGCTTGCGGTGGGCGAGGGGCGTCGTGCCGGCGGCACGGAGCGAGGCCACGAATCGGTTGCGGTCGCCATTGAAGTCGCGGCGGATGGTCTCCTCAATGTCTGCGTCGATGAAGGAGGCGGGCAGACCCGAAGTGCTGGCTCGGAATTCAGCGATGACGAGCAGGCGGTCGGCGATGGTGTTGAGCACTTCGTCCTCGGCTTTGGCGACGGCCTTGGCGAACTCGGCGTCGGTCTTGGCACCGGCGCGAAGCTGGCCCATGCTAGGATCGATTTGGCGGCGGATTTCGGAAAGGGTGATGCCGGTGCCGTCGGCGGTCGCGACGATGCGGTCGACTTGCAACGCGGGCCCCTGCTGGGCGGATGCGGCGGTCGCGGTCAGGACGAGTAGACTAAAGAATAGGAAGGATTTCATCGGTCGGAAGGAGCGGGCAGTCTTGAGAGGAAGCCTCGGATTTCCTTCAGTTTCCGCAGGGGGTCTCGCACGGTCAAGCGGGGAAACCGGTTACCGACGAGAATAGGCTCGGGCACAGGGCCGGCGGCGGCGGACAAGCAGCGGATGACGGCCCCGTCGGTCGTCACCGATACGACACTTTTCTCCTCCGCCAGGCAACGGATCTCCGCGAGGCTGAGCAGGGCCTCCGCTTCGGGCGGGAGTTTGCCGTAGCGGTCCTTGAGCGAGGCCCTGAGCTCCGTGATTTCGGCTGCATCCAGCGCGAGGGCGATGCGACGGAAGGCCTCGATGCGCAGGCGGGTCTCCGGAATCCAGTCGGAGGGCAGGGTGGCGGTCAACAAGGGGACTTCGCCGTCGCTGCTGTTCGTCTGTTCGGTGCCCAGCGCGGCCTGGGTATGATCGATGAAGTCCAGCTGCACTTCGCACCGGTCGATGACGGCGCCTTTGTCTCCGCGGAGCTTGGCTACGCTGCGGCGCAGGAGTTGGCAGTAGAGGTCGAAGCCGACGGAGGCGACGTGGCCGCTCTGCGCCGCGCCAAGGATGTTGCCGGCGCCCCGCAGCTCGAGGTCGCGCATGGCGATCCGGAAACCGGCGCCGAGCTGGTTATGTTGCCGGATGGCGGATAGGCGGCGATGCGCCGTGCCGACGAGCGCGGCGTGGCGATGCAGGAAGAGGTAGGCGTAGGCCTGGCGATTGAAGCGGCCGACGCGACCACGCAGCTGGTAGAGCTGCGCGAGGCCGAAGCGATCGGCACCCTCGATGATCAGGGTGTTGCAGTTCGGGATGTCGAGGCCGGTCTCGATGATGGTTGTACACACGAGCATGTCGTACTCGCCGGCGACAAACGCCGACATGACTTCTTCGAGCTGGCCGGCGGGCATCTGGCCATGCCCGACGATGATGCGCGCCTTGGGGAGCAACGCAGCGAGGCGTTCGGCGACGGCCTGGATGGTCTCGACGCGATTGTGCAGGTAGAAGACCTGGCCGCCCCGGGTCAGCTCGGCCTTCACGGCATCGCGCACGAGCTTCTCGTCGTAGCTGCGCACGATGGTGCGGATGGGCAAGCGCTCGCGCGGCGGGGTCTCGATGACGCTGAGGTCGCGCGCACCGACGAGCGCGAGGTAGAGCGTGCGCGGGATGGGCGTGGCGCTCATGGCGAGGACGTCGACCTCGGTGCGCATCTGCTTGAGTCGCTCCTTGTGACGCACGCCGAAGCGGTGTTCTTCGTCAATGATGACGAGGCCAAGTTTGCCGAAGCTCGTGCCGTCGGAGAGCAGGGCGTGCGTGCCGACGACGATGTCGACCGTGCCGGCCGCAGCCCGCGCCCGGACGTCGGCCTTCTGCTTGGCGGTGCGGTAGCTGCTGAGGAGTTCAACGGAGACCGGCCAGCGGGAGAGGCGGTCTTTGAAGCTTTCGAAGTGCTGCTGTGCAAGGACGGTCGTGGGTGCGAGGATTGCGACTTGGCGTCCGCCGAGCACGCATTTGAAGGCCGCACGCAGGGCGACCTCGGTCTTGCCGAAGCCGACATCGCCGCTGATGAGTCGGTCCATCGGCGCGGGCCGTTCCATGTCGGCTTTCACGTCGATGATCGCGCGCGTTTGGTCGGGCGTCTCGCGGTGCGGGAAAGAACGCTCAAACTCGCCCATCCAGGCGTTGTCCGCATCCTTGGGGTGCGCGATACCGGGCTGGGTCGAGCGGGTAGCCTGCATCGCCAGCAACTGCGCCGCGAGGTCGGCGGTCGCTTTCTCCGCGGCCTTGCGTGATTTCTCCCAGCCACGCCCACCGAGCTTGGAGAGCTTCGGGTGGGCGCGGCCGATACCGATATAGCGCGTGAGGAGATGCGACTCCCGCACGGGGAGGTGGAGCATCGACTTCTCTGCGAATTCTAGTCCGACGAAATCCTCGGTGCGTCCGTTATGCTCGTGGGCTTTGATGCCGCGAAAGAGGCAGACGCCTTGCGTCACATGTACGAGAGCGTCGCCATCGGCGAGTTCACCGAAGTCGAGTGCGCGCCCGACGGCGGCGCGGATGGCGGTCCGGCGTCGAGGGAGGACGGCAAGTGGGCGCTTGCGTCGGCCGAAGAGCTCGCGCTCGGTAAGTACAAGCAGGCCGTCCTTGAGGAGTCCGGGCAGCTTGCCGGGCGCAATAATCACGCCCCAGCCGAAACGGCCGTGGATGACGCGTGGCGCAAAGCCATGGATTTTGGCGCCAGCGACGTCGGCGTTAAGGCGGTCGACGGAGCCGTCGGTGTCACCCGTGATTAGGCATGGGCGCCCGTCCTTTGCCAGTGAGGCGGCGGCGCGGAGCAGGGCGGGTCGCGTCTCGGCGCTATCGGTGGCGGAGCCGATGAGCAGGGATTCGGCGGGCGTGGATTCGAGCGCGTGCGCCACGTAGCCGAGCGGAGCGTCATCGGTCTCCTCGAGGACGAGTTCGTCGACCTTAGCTGAAGCCAACTCGGCGCAAAGCACGTCTTCGTGACAACGTTCGACCGAGACGATGAGCGCATCGGGCGGCAGGTGGCGGAAGAACGGCGCCTCGGGAGAGGAGCCGGAATCATCGCGCGGGGCGCAGATGACGAGTCCGTCGATTTCACCTTCGCTGCGTTGGGTCGCGGGATCGAAGGGCCGGAGGGATTCGACCGTGTCGCCAAAGAGGTCGATGCGCACGGGCATCTGCGCGTTCAGCGGATAGACGTCGAGGATGCCGCCGCGGAGCGCGTATTCGCCCGGCTGTTCGCAGAGGGCTTCGTGGGCGTAGCCGAAATCTTCGGCGAGGCGCTGGGCGAAGTCGCGCAGGGCGAGCTTCTCGCCTTTGCGGACGACGATCTCAGCCTTGGCCGTGGCTTCGGGGGCGGGCGAGCGGCGGGTGAGTGATCCAGGCGTGCAGGCGATGAGCAGCGGCCGTTTCGCGTCGTGGTGTCCGTGGCGCAGGAGCGAGAGGACGCCGAGGAGATCGCAGTCGGCCTCGAAGGCTGGCACGGCGGCATCGGCTTCGGTCAGTGTCCGGGCGACCGGCTGGGCGGCGTTGAGTAACGTCAGGAGTTGCGCGGTCTCTTCGGCGAAGGTCTCGGCCGCGCCGAGATTAGAAGCCAGGAAGACGATCACGCGGCGCTCGGCGCCTTCCGAGCAGGCGCAGGCCGCCCAAGCGTGCGCGGGTACGCCGGTCAGGGCACGGCGTGGCTGGGCGGACATGACGCTATCGAGGGGGTAAGCCTCGA
>CAMDQP010000072.1 GCA_945906115.1 Opitutus sp. GAS368 | reverse complement strand
CCTTGATCCGAAAACAGAAAATCCACGTCGTCGTCTCGGACCAAGGGCAGAGTGATGCCTTTGCCCGGAGGTTAACCGAAGACGCCGGCCTCCCTCCCCCACTCTCCCTGTCCTTCGAATACCTCGAGCCGATCGGGCAACCCGGCGACACTTGGACCTCAATGATGCTGACCAACGGCAAACGGCTTCACCAGGCCCTCCTGAAATGAGCCGCATCATCACCGCGCTTTCTCGCCATCTCGGCGATGTCGTCTTCTCCGTCCTGCCCGCCATCCCCTACGCGCCGAAGGAGCCGAACCGCTGCCCAGGCATCGTCGTGTCAGCCAAACAACTCACCGCCGCCGCCCGCCTCGACGGACCGGTCGCCTTCCATGACGCGACCTTTGAAATTCCCTGCGGCTGCCGGACCGCACTCATCGGCCCCAACGGCTCCGGCAAATCCACTCTCCTCCGCGTACTCGCCGGACTCACGCCGATCCGCTCGGGCGAAGTGCTGGTCGCCGGCGAATCTCCGCGCCTCGGCCGCAGCCGCCTCGCCTACCTTGCCCAGCGGCCGCACCTCACCGAACTCTTTCCCCTCAAGCTTCGCCGTCTGCTCCAGATGGGCACCTACGCCCACCATGGATGGTTCGAGGAATGCCGTCATGGCGACGAAGTCATCGATCGCGCGCTGACGCGTCTCGGCCTGACCGATCTCGCGGAGCGTCCAGTCCACACCCTGTCCGGAGGCCAATTGCAACGCGCGCTCATCGCCCGCGCCGTCGTCCAAGGCGCTGAGATCCTCCTGCTCGATGAGCCGTATGCGGCCCTCGATCAGCCGAGCCGCGAGATCATCGACCGTTTCCTCTTCGAAGAAGGGTCGGCCTTCACCGTCGTGATGGCCACGCACGACCCCGCCGACCTCGGCCGCTTCGACCGCATCCTTGAGATGCGTGATGGCGCCGTCTCCACCCGGCACGCCTGCTCCGGCCACGACCACCGCCATGCTTGACCTCCTCTTGCAGCCATGGTCAGAACCGTTCTTCGTGCGGGCCCTGCTCGCCATCGTGCTCAGCGGCACGACCTGCGCCTGCCTCGGCGCGTACGTCGTGCTCCGGCGCATGGCCTTCGTGAGCACCGCGCTCACGCACTCGATTTTGCCCGGCGTCGTCGGCGCGCTCCTCCTCGGCCTCTCGCCATACCTGGGCGCGCTCGTCGCCGCCCTGCTCACCGCGGCCGGCGCCGCTTGGCTGGCCTCGCGCAAAGGTACGAGTGAAGACAGCGCGGTGGGCGTCATGCTGTCGGTGATGTTCGCCGCGGGTATCGCGCTCATGCAGCAGGCTAACTCCTGGCGCGACTTCGCCGGGCTGCTCTTCGGCAGCGTGGTCTCGGTCGGCCGCGAAGACCTCATCGTCATCGGCGTCACCGCCGCCCTCGTGCTGTTCGGGCTCCGGGTGCTGCACAAAGAGCTCGAGCTCGCCTCCTTCGACGAAGAATACGCCGCCCTGCTCGGCGCCCGGCCCGCGCTCATGCGCGCCGTGCTCCTCGTACTCGTCGCGCTGGGCTCCGTCGCCTGCGTGCGCCTCGTCGGCGCGCTGCTCACGACCGCCCTGTTCGTTATCCCTGCCGCGACGGGCGTGCTGCTCGGACGGACCGTACCTCAGGTGATGGCCTGGGGCGCCGGCTGCGCCCTCCTCGGCGGGTTCGGTGGCCTCTATCTTTCTTACTACGCACCGGCGGTACCGTCGGGTGCCGGGATCGTACTCTGCTGCGCACTGCCCTACCTGGCCGCGCGCCTCTTCGCCCCGCGTCGCTGATCAGAAGCGCGGCGGACGTAGCGACAGCGGTAGACCGAGCACTTCACGGGCGACGAGCGCCTGACGGAGAGCAGCCGATCCACGAAACTGTAGGCGCGTGCGCGCGCGCGCTGGGCGCGTGACCACGAGGGACGTATCATCAAGATGAACAGCCGCGACGGGGGCCGAAGGCTCCGGCTCCGGCGCGAGGGGCGGCGGCGCATTGCGAATGCGCCGAACGCGACGCGGCACGGGCGGGGGCACGGCAATCGGTGACGGCTGGCCGGCTTCCGCCTTCAGCTTGCCGGCGACCCAAGCCGCGAACGCGACCACGCCGATGACGATCTTGATGAAGAGTGCCAGTTCCATGCTCAGGCCTTGGCGCCAGGTGCGGGGCCGTCACCGGCGATACCCTTGCGCATCTCGGTGTCGGAACGAAGGTTCTCCAGGCGCTGGAAATCCATGTAGCCCATGCGGCCGGAGCGCAGCGCGTCGGCGAGGGCCTGCGGGATCTGGGCCTCAGCTTCGACAACGCGGGCACGCATCTCTTCGACGCGGGCACGCATTTCCTGCTCGAGCGCGACGGCGGCCGCGCGGCGAATTTCCGCCTGAGCCTGCGCCATGTTCTTGTTGGCGTTGGCCTGGGCTTCCTGGAGCATCGCACCGATATTGTCGCCGACGTCGACGTCCGCGATGTCAATGGACATGATCTCGTAAGCGGTATTGGCGTCGAGACCACGCTCGAGGACGGTTTTGGAAATACGGTCGGGATTCTCGAGGACGATCTTGTAGCTCTCGGAGGAGCCGATGGTGGTGACGATACCTTCGCCGACGCGCGCGATGATGGTCTCTTCCTGGGCACCACCGACGAAACGGTCGAGGTTGGTGCGGACGGTCACCCGGGCCTTCACCTTCACTTGGATGCCATCCTTGGCGACGGCGTCAATCGTGGTGCGGCCGCTGGCCGGATTAGGCACGTCGATGACCTTGGGGCTGACGGAAGTGAGCACGGCCTCGAGCACGGACTTGTTCGTACCGCGGGTGGCGATGTCGATCGCGCAGGCGCGATTCCAGTCGAGATGCAAGCCGGCCTTCTGGGCGGCGATGAGCGCCTGAACCGTCTGCACGATATTGCCGCCGGCGAGGAAGTGGGCGTCGATTTTCTCGACGTCGACCGTGAGGCCAGCCTTGGTGGCGGCGATCTTGGCGTCGACGATCACGGCGTAGGGAACGCTACGCAGGCGCATGCCGACGAGGTCGAACAAGCCGACCTCGGCACCCGCGAGGCGGGCGCGCACCCAGACAGCGAGGAAGGAGAGCAAGAAGAGGACGAACAGGAGCAGGGCGGCGGCTCCGATCCAGATGATGATATTAGGCATGGTATTCATGAGAGAAAAATGGGGTCAGCGGGAGCGGCGGACGGTCACGCGGCCGGAACCGGCCTCGGTGACGACGACGGCGGCGTTGCGTTCGACGAAACCGTCGAGCGAGAAGGCCTCGATCAAGGTGCCATCGATCTCAATCGTGCCGGAAGGCGCGAGCACGGTGGCGGCCTTGCCGGTCTTACCGACGTAGACGGCGTAACCGGCGGCGGCAGGCACAGCGGCACCTTCATTGCTGCTAGCGTTGATCATCGAGCGACCGATAGCGGTCTGCGGCAGGAGGCGGCGGAAAGCGAAGAACTCGAGCGTCAGGACGACTAAGAACACGACGCAGAAGACTGCGCAGGTGAGGCCACCCGCCTCCGCCGAAAGATAGATACCGGCGAAGGAGACGACGGCGCCGAGGAAACCCAGCACGACCGTCGGAAGAAAGAATTCCACCCCGATCAAAACCAAACCAGCGGCGAGCAGGCCGATGGGCAGAATCAAGGAAACCTCTTCAGGGGAGGCGGCGAAAAGCATCATGCGGTCAACGATGTCGGCCCCCTTCCCTCTTTCCAATCTTTTCTGGCCCGACCGTCTTACAATAAGGTAAAAAACCTGTAATATCCGCAGGACGCTTGCGGGCCGAGCTTAGCCCGCCCTATCCTCTGCCATGGCCAAGAAACCGCCCGCCCCCCGTCGCACCCCCATCAAGGAAGCGCACCACGTACTGCAGGACGCCCTACTCAAGGCCGGCCAGGGTGACGGCAAGGACAGCCAGCTCAATAAACATGGGGAGATTGCCAAGTCGCTCGGCGTCTCTCCCTCGATGCTCTACAAGTGGCGAGAGCCGGCCGAAAAAGGCAGCGGCCAACCCAACCCGCTCCACCGAACTGCCCTGCTGATCGACCTCACCGGCGACACCCGCATCGTCGACTGGCTCGCCCGACGCGCCGGCGGCCAGTTTACACCGATCGAAGGCGAAGTCCCGAGCGGCAACCTGGACAAAGCCGCCAACGCCCTCGTCCGTGAATTTGGCCTACTCATCGCCGACGTCGCCGACGCGATGGAAGACCACCGCATCACCGCCGACGAGACCCAGGAACTCCGCGAGAAATGGGACCGCATCCGCAAGCGCACGGAGGCCTTCGTCCGCCGCTGCGAAAAAGGCGACTTCCGCCCGAAAGACTGAGCGATTTCGCTTTCACGTCCGCCGTAGAAAGGTAACCAGAAGCCATGGCCGAATTCACCATCCGCCCCTACGGCGACCCGATCCTCCGGGCCAAAGGCGATTCTGTAAAGGAGTTCGGCCCCGCCCTGCGTTCGCTGGGCGACGCGATGCTAAGCGCGATGAAGACCGCTAAGGGCATCGGCCTCGCGGCCCCGCAGGTCGGACTTTCCTTGCAGCTCTTCGTCATGAATGTGCACGACGAGGACTTCCTTCCTTTGCTCGACGGCAAACCCCGCCAGACGGAAGAGATCATGCCGATGCTCCTCGCCAACGCGACGGTGAGCGTGCCGGCCGGCGAGCCTGACACCTACACCGAAGGGTGCCTCTCCTTCCCGGGCATCACCGGTGACGTCGAGCGCGTCGAGCGGGCCATCGTGCGCTACCGCGACGCCGACGGCGCGCCGCACATCCTCGAATGTACCGGCCTGCTCGCCCGCTGCGTGCAGCACGAACATGACCATTGCCAGGGCGTCCTGTTCATCGATCGCATGACGCGACCGCACCAGCTGCTGACCGCAGCCAAGGTGAAGAAGCTCAAGCGCGCGACGACGATCGAGATGAAGGCCGCGCGCAAGGCGCAAGATTGATCACTTCGCCGCCGCGGGGAGCGCGATGGTCAGGGTCAACTGACCGACATCGACACCTGCGCCACCGGTCGGGATGCTTGAGACCTTAAAGGCGATTGATCCGGCTGGAGCCGTGTCCGTGACGGCGAGCCACTTGGCCCGGACCCCATCGGAGCCGGCGGGGCCCCCGCCAGCGACGATCACCACATATGGTGCCGCGGCGACGCCGAGCTTACTCTGCGTGACCGAAAGATGGGCCAGTAGGGCGGAACCGAGCGGATTGCTCGCGCGATCAAAGCCAAGCACCCAGTCGCCGCCTTCACTGAGACGAGGGAGGAAACTGCGGTCATCGCGCAAGGCGACCTGACAGATACCGGCGGGGGCGGCGGCGACACCAAGCTCGGTGAACGCGACCTCCGAAGCGATGAGGCGCATGCTATGCATGTCGGCCAAGCGCAGGAAGAGCAGGCCGCGCGCGCCTTCGGCGGCCACGGCATAATATTCGGCCCAGACGACGGCGACTTGCTTCGGAGCGGTGGCCGGCTTGAGGCCCTTGGAGAGAGACGGCGCGCCCTTGTCGACGCCGGGAACGT
>CAMDQP010000071.1 GCA_945906115.1 Opitutus sp. GAS368 | reverse complement strand
CTCCAGGAACAGATCCGCATCACCTCGGCGTCACTCGCCTCCGCCGAGGACATGGAAGCGAAAGCCCAGTCGAACCTCGATAAGACCAAGTCCTCCACGGAGTCGGCGTTCCAGCGCGCGGATAAGGCCCGCGAAGACTACGTCGCCGCGCTGGACGAATACGAGAAGCCGCTCGCCGCGATCCGCACCATCGCGCTGACGCACGGTAGCGCCCTGTGATTTCCATGACCATGAAGACCATCGCCCTCCTCGTCGCCCTGCTCTGCGCCAGCTCCGCCGGCTTCGCTCAGCAGACCAAGACCGCCGCGAAAGCCCCGGCCGCTAAGGCCGCGCCGAAATCCGTGGACCGTTTCGCCATCCCCGCGGACGAGAAGGTCACCTGGCATGACGTCCGTGAGACCGACCTCGAAGGCCGCGCCTTTCCCGACGCGGAGCGTAAGAGCTATTTCGACCGCCTGCCCGCCGAAGCCGACGGCAAGGTCACGCCTGCCGTGTGGGGCCTGAGCCGCGACAGCGCGGGCCAGATGTTCCGCTTCCGCACCGACGCCACGACAATCTACGCCCACTACAAGGTCACCAAGGCCAAGCTCGAGCAGCCGCACATGCCCGCCACCGGCGTCAGCGGCCTCGACCTCTACGCCCGCGACAAAGACGGTAAGTGGCGCTGGGTGCAAGTCGCCCGCCCCGGTGCGCAAGAGATGAAACTCCGCCTCGCCGACGGGCTCGACGCCGGTGAACGCGAATACGCGATCTACCTCCCGCTCTACAACGGTGTCGAGTTCCTCAATGTCGGCGTGCCTGAGGGCAAGAAATTCGTCGGCCTCAAGCCGCGCGCTAAACCCGTCGTGTTCTACGGCACCTCGATCACGCACGGCGCCTGCGCCAGCCGCCCGGGCATGGTGCATACCGCCATCCTCGGCCGCCGCTTCGATGTGCCGGTCGTTAACCTCGGCTTCTCCGGTAACGGCCGCATGGACCAGGCCGTCGGCGATTTCCTTGTGCGCATCGACGCCGCCGCCTACGTCATCGACTGCCTCCCGAACATGAACGCGGCGGCCGTTACTGAGAAATGCGTGCCGCTCGTGAAGCAGCTCCGCGCCGCCCGCCCCGACACCCCGATCATCCTCGTCGAAGACCGTCGCAACACCGACTCGTGGCTCAAGGCCTCGCTGCGCAAGCACCACGATGAGAACCACGCCGCACTCAAGGCCGCTTATGAGCAGCTCGTGAAGGAAGGCGTTAAAGGCCTGTCCTACGTGCCCGGCGACCACCTTTACGGCGACGACGCCGACGGCGCCACGGACGGCTCGCACGCCAGCGACCTCGGCTTCCACCGCCAGGCCGACATCTTCGAGCCCTTCATCAAAGCCGCCCTCGGCCGCTGATTTTTCGCCCTCCCCGCTGGCGAACGGGCATAATTCTTTCACCCTAACCGACGATGACCCGCAGCTTTCGCTACTACGACCTCATCCTCGGCGCGTTCGTCGCGGTGCTACTCTGCTCGAACCTCATCGGCCCAGCGAAGGTCGTGCAGCTCGACCTGCCCTTCTTCGGCAAGACCGACTTCGGCGCGGGCAATCTGTTCTTCCCGCTATCGTATATCTTCGGCGACATCCTCACGGAAGTCTACGGCTACGCCCTCGCGCGCCGCGTGATCTGGGCGGGCTTCGGTGCCATGCTCTTCGCGACGGTGATGACCTGGGTCGTGCTCGCGATGCCGGCCAGCCCGAACGAACCGTTCAGCGCGCAACTGCAACCCGCCCTTGAGACGTGCTTCGGCGGCGGTTGGCGGATCGCGCTCGGCTCGATCGTCGCGTTCTTCGTCGGCGACTTCCTCAACTCCTACGTGCTCGCAAAGATGAAGGTGCGCATGGGCGGTAAGCATCCGTGGGCCCGCTTCATCGGCTCGACCTTCGTCGGCCAGGGCGTTGACAGCCTGATCTTCTACCCGCTCGCTTTCATCGGCATCTGGAGCCCGCAGACACTCCTCGCCGTGATGTTCGCCAATTGGGTCTTCAAGGTGCTCGTCGAGGTAATCATGACGCCCGTGACGACCATCGTCTGTGCCAAGCTGAAGGAGGCCGAAGGCGTCGATGCGTTCGACACCGACACCGATTTCACGCCCTTCAGCCTCAAGCGCTGACCGGTGGCACCCCGTTTTAGAGGCCTTTAATGGCCTCCAATCGACCTTTCTGTCATATTATCAGGGTTTTCGACGAATCCGTTGACAACACCTTGGGGGATGAGCACAACACGCTCAGTCAATTTCACTCAGGTAAGAGCCTCCCTTATAAAGGACGCATAAGTCGCGAGGGCGACTAACGGAATCAGAATTCAAACTCTCCGTACCCGACCCCAGAGTCCCGTAGCTAGGACTCTGGACTTATTTATCCCGGAATCGGGAAAACAGGCCGCACCACTCGTGCGGCCTGTTTCGTGTTGTCGTGCCCAAGACCGGACTCGAACCGGTAAGCCTTTCGGCGGCAGATTTTAAGTCTGATGTGTATACCGTTCCACCACTTGGGCCGACGCCCCAAAAGTGCGGACGTACCCTCGATTGGCAACCCGGGAAAGCGGGCCTGGTTCGCCTTCGCCTTGCCCTCCGGACCAAACCCGGCTTCCTTCCGCCTATGGATCGCTTAGCCCAGACGTTCGCCCGCTGCAAAGCCGAAGGCCGCCCGGCCTTCGTGAGCTACGTCTGCGCCGGTGACCCCGACGTCGAGACCTCCAAAGCCATTCTCCTTTCCCTGGCGCAGAACGGCGCGGACGTGCTCGAGGTGGGCGTGCCCTTCTCCGATCCGCTCGCTGACGGCCTGACGAACCAGCTCGCGGCCCAGCGTGCCCTCGAAGGCGGTATGACCTACGACGGCCTGCTTGACGTGCTCCGTGCGGTGCGCGCCGGCACCGACAAGCCGATCGTGCTCTATTGCTATTACAACCTGCTGTTCTCGTTCGGCCTCGACAGCTACTGCGCCAAAGTCCGCGAAGCCGGTGCCGACGGCCTGCTCGTCCTCGACTGCCCGCCCGAAGAAGCCGACGAGCTAATCGCAGCCTCGAAAAAACACAGCCTCGCTAATATCTTCATCGTGGCACCGACCACCCCGCCCGCGCGCATCGGCCTCATCGCCAAGGTCGCTTCCGGTTTCATCTACTACGTCTCACGCGAAGGCGTGACCGGCGAGCGCTCCGAACTGGCCGCCAATCTTTCGTCCGCCGTCGCCGAAATCCGCAAGCACACTTCGCTGCCGATCTGCGTCGGTTTCGGAGTCTCCACCGCCGCGCACGTCCAGGCCATCGCCAAGGTCGCCGACGGCGTGGTCGTCGGCAGCGCGCTCGTCAACGTCGTCGCCGCCCATAAGGATAATAAGAGCGAAGCCGCCGCCGCCATCGGTGCGAAGGTCCGGGAACTACTCGCGAAATAATTCAAGGGGGAGGGGGAGGGGGAGTTAATCAAAACAAGGGGCTCTCTGCCTTTTGTCCTCCCCTACCCCGACCCCTGCCCCTACCCCTACCCCTTCGCTATCCTCTAATCCCTTGACCAAGGGCCGTCCCTCCCCACCTTCCCAATGGTCCTAACCTCGTTAGGGCCACCGGAACCTCACCGCATGGCCCCACAAGACACCTGGACGAAAAAAGACCTGACCGGCATCGAAGAGCTTTCCCGAGCCGAGATCGAACTGCTCTTCCGCCAAGCCGACCAGTTCCTGCCCGCGCTCGCGCCGGGTAAGGGCCTCGACCTGATGAAAGGCCGCACGGTGGTGAATCTCTTCCTCGAGCCGAGCACCCGCACCCGCACGGCCTTCGAAATCTCAGCCAAGAAGCTCGGCGCCGAAGTGGTCTCAATCAATACGACGGCCTCCTCCCTCGTGAAGGGCGAGACGCTCCGCGACACGGCGATGAACATCTGCGCGATGGGCGTCGACGCGATTGTGATGCGCCACTCCTCCGCCGGCTCGGCCCGCTACCTGGGCTCGGTCCTCGACATCTCGGTGATCAACGCCGGCGACGGCGCCCACGAACACCCGACGCAGGCCCTGCTCGACGCCTTCACGCTCCGCCAGCGCTTCGGCAAGGTCGAAGGCCTCAAGGTCACCATCCTCGGCGACATCCTCTTCAGCCGCGTCGCCCGCTCCAACATCCTCTGCCTCTCGAAGCTCGGCGCGCAGGTCACTCTCGCCGGCCCCGCGACGCTCGTCCCGACCTCGCTGAAGGAAGCCTTCCCGCAGGTCCGTATCGTCCATGACCTGAAGGAAGCCCTGAAGGACTGCGACGCGGTCATGCTCCTGCGCATTCAGCATGAGCGTCAGACGACGACCCACTTCCCCTCGCTCGGCGAATACTCCTCGCAGTTCGGCCTCAACGCTGAACGCGCCGCCTGGCTCAAGCCCGAGGCAATTGTGATGCACCCGGGCCCCATCAACCGCGGTGTCGAAGTCGAAAGCGAAGTCGCCGATGGTCCCCGCTCGGTCATCCTCGAACAAGTGCGGAACGGCGTCGCCGTCCGTATGGCCGTCCTTCACCTCTGCACCGGAGCCATTAGCCGATGAATCCCGCCGATAACTCCCCTCTCTGGATTCGCGGCGCCCGCGTGATCGATCCCTCCGCGAAGCGCGATGAAGCCAAGGGCGATGTGTTCGCCCTCGACGGCAAGTTTGTTGACCAGCTCTCCGCCGCCGACCAGGCCAAGGCCCGCGTCATCGACGGCACGGACCTCGTGGTCGCCCCAGGCTTCGTCGACCTGAACTGCCGCCTCGGCGAACCCGGCCGCACGGCCCGCGAGACGATTCACACCGGCACCCGCGCCGCCGCCGCCGGCGGTTTCACAACGGTCGTCACGATGCCCGACTCGCTGCCTGCGGCGGACAACGTCGGCACGATTCAGCTCCTGCGAGAAATCTGCGCCCGCGACGCCGCGGTCCGCGTGCTGCCCGCCGGCACCCTGACGAAAGGCCATGAAGGCCAGGCCCTCGCCCCTCTCGGCACGATGAAGAAGGCCGGCGTGGTCGCCGTCACCGACACGACCTCGGGCGTCCAGAATAACGAGATCATGCGCCGCGCGCTAGAATACGCCGCGATGTTCGACCTGGTAGTACTCGACCATTGCCAGGACAGCAGCATGACCGAAGGCGGCCAGATGCACGAAGGCGCCTGGTCCCTTCGCCTCGGCCTCCGCGGCCTGCCCCGCACCGCCGAAGAAGTCGTGGTCTCAAGCGACTGCCTGCTCGCCGAACTCACGAAGGCCCGCATCCACCTGCAGCACCTTTCCTCCGGCGGCTCCGCCGACATCGTCCGTCGCGCCAAGGCGAAGCAGCTCTCGGTCACGGCCGAAGTCTCCGCCCTGCACCTACTCCTCACCGACGCCGCGCTGGCCCACTACGGCACGAGCCTGAAGACGAATCCGCCCCTCCGCGAGGAAGCCGACCGCCTCGCGCTCATCGCTGCGCTCGTCGACGGTACGATCGACGCGATCTGCTCCGACCACTCTCCCTGCACGGCCACCGAGAAGGATTGTGAGTTCGACCTGGCTCCGTTCGGCGCTGCGACGCTCGAGACGGCCTTCGCGGCCGCCCACACGGCGCTCGTCACCGGCGGACACGCCGA
>CAMDQP010000070.1 GCA_945906115.1 Opitutus sp. GAS368 | reverse complement strand
CCCGCGGGTTCGGCGGCGGGTTCGCTCATTTCGCCGAGTATTCGCGATAGTGGGCGATGACGATGCCGAGGATCTTCTCGCGGTCCTGCGGTAACCGGCAGCCCTGCATGTTAAAGCCAGCCGCGAGCATGTGGCCGCCGCCGTTGAGTTTGCCGGCGCAGAGGTCGAGGCGGAGCTTAGGGTCGCGGCCGCGCAGGCTGCCACGGACGCCATCGGCGCCTTCTTCCATCAGCACGGCGATCTCGACGCCTTCGACGGAGCGGGGGAATTCAACGAGGCCTTCCTTGTCTTCCTTTGAAGTGCCGGTGGCGGCGTAGTCCGCTTGGGTGAGCTCGCCGGAGCAGATCTTGCCGTCTTCGTGGAAGAGGATGGTGTTCAGAAAGCGCTTGGTGAGCTCAAGCTTGCCGCGGCTTTCCTGTTCGAAGACGCGGAAGTTGGCCTCGGCCGGATCGGCGCCTCGGCGCACGAGCTCGGCGATGATCGCGAAGACGTCGGCAGTAGTGCTGCGGTAGCAGAAGCGGCCGGTATCGGTCAGGATGCCGAGGTGCAGGGCCTTGGCGGTGATAGTGTCGACGGCGAGTCCTTGGGCGAGGGCACCGGCGGCGAGGATATGGCAGGTCGCGGCGGCTTCGCGGACGACGATATTGGTCTGTGCGTAATCCGGATTCGAGGCGTGGTGGTCGATGTTGGCCAGGACGCCGGCGGGGAACTTGGCGAGCAGTTCCGTCCCAACGCGGGACGCATCGGCACAGTCGACCGTGACGGCGACGCGGTCAGTCGCGTCATAATCGGCCGCTTTGACGAACGTCACGCCTTCGGCGTAAGGGACGAGATTCGGGGGGATGCGGTCGCGGTTCACGCAGATCGCGTCAACGCCTTCGGCTAGAAGCATCCGGCAGAGAGCCGTCTGCGAGCCGATGCAATCCCCGTCGGGCCGCATATGGCCTAATACGGCCACTTTCCGGCCTTTAAGACCCTTGACGAGGTCTCGGAGGGCCTCGCCCGCCGCTTGCATGCTGATACCCATGGTTTGATGGATTAAGAAACAGGCGGGGTCGCTGACTGGCAAAGGCAAAAGGCGGGGTTTTTGCTAACATGGGGGAACGCTTGAACCAATCCGCACTTCGGGCATAGTCCCTGCTACTACCCCCTACGGGCGTTTAGCCTAAAACCCTCTTTCTATGGATAAGGACAAAAACAATAATTTCACTCCCCGCGCCCGCAAGGTCGTGGAACTGGCCCGGGCGGAAGCCCGCCGGTTTAATCATAACTACGTCGGCACGGAGCACATCCTGCTCGGGCTCATCAAGCTTGGCGAGGGCGTCGCCGTCAACGTCCTCGGCCGCATGGGCCTCGACCTCAAGACGGTCCGTGGCGCCGTTGAGAAGCAGGTCGGCCCTGGTCCGGAAGAAGCGAAGGCTCCCGACACGATTCCGCTCACGCCGCGCGTGCAGAAGGTCATGGCTCATGCTGTCACCGAAGCCCGCGCTCTCGGCCATGCCTATGTCGGGACCGAACACATTCTCCTCGGTCTCCTGAAGGAAGGGGAGGGCGTCGCCGCCCGTGTCCTGCAGCAGCTTGACGTCGACCTGGAGCGCTGCCGTAAGGAAATCCTCGCCGACATTGATCCCTCCGCCGCCGACGAATCGGAGAAGAAGGACGGCGAGTCGCCGCCCCCTTCCGAAGATGCTTCCGAAGATACTCCGCCTCCCTCCCGCCGATCCTCCTCTGAGGAGGCCTCCCGGCCTGGCCGCAATGAGCGCCTCTCGCTGCTGAAGACCTATGGTCGCGATCTCACCGAGCTTGCCAAGGCCGGCGAACTCGATCCGGTCATCGGACGAAAAGAAGAGATTCGCCGCGTGGTGCAAATTCTCTGCCGCCGCACGAAGAACAACCCTGTCCTCATCGGCGAAGCGGGCGTGGGCAAAACCGCGATCGTCGAAGGCCTCGCCCAGGAGATCGCTTCGGGCATCGTCCCGGAAATCCTCCTCGACCGCAAGGTCATCACCCTCGACCTCGCCCTGATGGTCGCCGGCACGAAGTACCGCGGCCAGTTCGAAGAGCGCATCAAGGGCATCATGGACGAGATCAAGCGGGCCAAGAATATCATCCTGTTCATCGATGAGATGCACACGATCGTCGGCGCTGGTGCCGCCGAAGGTGCGATGGACGCTTCCAATATCCTCAAGCCGGCCCTTTCCCGCGGCGAAATCCAGTGCGTCGGCGCCACCACGCTCTCCGAGTTCCGCAAGCACATCGAGAAGGACGCCGCCCTTGAACGCCGCTTCCAGTCCGTCAAAATCGATGATCCGACTCCGGAGGACGCCGTGCTCATCCTGCGCGGTATCCGCTCGAAGTACGAGGAGCACCATAAGTGCGAGTATACCGACGCCGCCATCGAGGCCGCCGTCCGCCTCTCGCATCGCTATATCACCGCCCGTCACCTGCCGGATAAGGCCATCGACGTCATGGACGAGGCCGGCGCCCGCGCCCGTATCCGCTCCCTGAATGTCCCGGCCGACATCGATACGGTGCAGACCGAGATCGACAAGGTCGTGCAGCAGAAGGAAGACGCCTCCCGCCATCAGAAGTTCGAGGAAGCCGCCAACCTCCGCGACACCGAGAAGAAACTCCGCGCCAAGCGCGAGAAGATGCTCGAAGACTGGCGCAAGAAGCGCGACGAGAAGCGCATTATCGTCGGCGAAGATGAGATGCTCCACATCGTCGCCGACTGGACCGGTGTGCCCCTTAACCGGCTCGAGAAAAAGGAGACCAAGAAACTCCTTGAGCTCGAGACGGACTTGCAGACCGCCGTCATCGGCCAGGAGCGCGCCTGCGAAGTCGTCGCCCGCGCCCTCCGTCGCTCCCGTGCCGACCTCAAGGATCCGCGGCGCCCGATCGGCTCCTTCCTCTTCCTCGGACCTACTGGCGTCGGCAAGACGCTCCTGGCCCGCTCTCTGGCCGAACGCATGTTCGGCGAGAAGGAAGCGGTCATCCAGATCGACATGTCCGAGTACATGGAGAAGTTCACGGTCTCCCGCCTCATCGGCTCGCCTCCCGGCTACGTCGGTCACGACGAAGGTGGCCAGCTCACCGAAGCGGTCCGTCGTAAGCCTTACTCGGTCGTGCTCTTCGACGAAATCGAGAAGGCCCACCCGGATGTCATCCAGCTCCTCCTGCAGGCCCTTGAGGACGGTCGGCTCACCGACTCTCTCGGCCGCGTCGTCGACTTCCGTAACACGATTATCATCATGACTTCCAACGTCGGGGCCGACGTGCTGCAGCGCAACAACTCGGTCGGGTTCGACGTCGGCGTGGATTCCACCCGCGACTACGAGAAGCTCAAGGAGCGCATCATGGACGAGACCAAGCGCGCCTTTAAGCCGGAGTTCCTCAATCGTCTCACCGATATCGTGATCTTCCAGCAGCTCGCGAAGACGCACATGACCAAGATCGTCGACATCGAGGTCGACAAGGTGGCCAAACGTCTCCTCGACCTCGGCGTGAAGCTCGTGGTCAACGAGGCCGCCCGCGGCTACCTGGTCGATAACGGCTGGGACGAGAAATACGGTGCCCGCCCGCTTCGTCGCGCGGTCGAACGTCTCCTTGAGGATCCGCTGGCCGAGTCCATCCTGCGCGACGACTACAATAAGGATGAACCGGTGATCGTCTCGGTCGGCGAGAAGGGTCTCGTCTTCACGCAGAAGAAGAGCGGCGCCGACACCGGCGCGTAAGCGATGAATCGTCTGGTCACCGCAGGGCTCCTCGGCGCGATTGCTATCGCGCTGGGGGCCTTCGGCGCCCACGGGTTTAAGGAACGCCTCGCCCTGATTCCAGAAGCGGCTGGCTGGTGGCAGACCGCGACCTTCTATCTACTGACGCACGCCGTCGCCATCGGCGCGATCGCTGGGCGTTCCGCCTGGCCCACTCGTCTCTGGGCTGTCGGCAGCGTCATCTTCGCCGGGACGCTCTACGGCATGGCCTTGGGTGCGCCGCGCTGGTTCGGAGCGATCACCCCGATCGGTGGCTCGTTCCTGATCGCAGGCTGGGTCGTACTGGCCTGGACTTCCCGCCAGGAATCCTGACTTGCCGAATTCGCTGCGGCCTCCGACCGTGAGGCATGGCGGAGCCTTTCACTTATCACGACGACGGCGGCGAAGACCTCGAGCCGGCCGCCCGCGAGGTGGCCTGTCGCTACTTCCTCGACGCGGGTCCTCAGCATACGGAGTTCGTGACGCAGTTCCTCGGACCCAGCGAGTGCGGTAAGTTCGACGTCCTCTGGGAAGAGTCCGATTGGACGGAAGATGTCACCGTCGCCGTCGCCTGGATGCCGCGCGGCAAGCTGCACGGCTTCGAACTCTGGCAGGCGCTTGCGCTGGCTTTCTGGAACATCAAGAAGGAGGGCGAGTACTGGGAGGACGCCGGCTGTATCGAAATCATCGACCGACCGGACACCTTGGTCGACGCCGACGCTTTCCGGGCCGTTTTGACGGCCGTTTGGGCCAAGGAAGCGGACGACGAATAGGCGGCGTCCGCTTGCTACTAGGTCGGCCGAGGCTAAGATTTCCCCATGCGACTCCTCGCCCTAGCAATAACTTTTATCATGACTTCCCTGTACGCTGAAGACAAAGCTCCCGGACTCCTCGCGGTTCCGGTGAAGGACATCGACGGCAAGGCGACCACACTCGGCGCCGTCAAGGGCGGCAAGGCCTGGCTCGTCGTCAACGTCGCCAGCCAGTGTGGCTACACCCGCCAATACGCTGGTCTTCAGGCGTTGTATGATAATTTCAAGTCCAAGGGCCTCGTCGTCGCGGCCTTCCCGTGCAATGACTTCGGCGGCCAGGAGCCGGCTTCGGAAAAGGAGATCAAGAAGTTCTGCAAGACGAACTTCAACGTGACCTTCCCGATTTACGCGAAGGTGGCCATTAAGGGCAATGACGCCCACCCCCTGTTCGAAAAACTTACCGGTAAGGATGCCGGCCACCCCGGCTCGGTCGGCTGGAACTTCAACAAGTTCCTCATCGGCGCCGACGGTAAGCTAATCGCTCGCTTCGGCTCCGACGTCGAGCCTGACTCGGAACTTCTCGAGAAGGCCATCGAGAAGGCTTTGAAGTAAGCGGTGCTTTGACTTTCAGGCGGGCCGACTTACCAAGGAGGTAACCCCATGATGCGACTCATCGCTGTCTTTTTCCTCGGTCTGATCGCACTAGGCGCCGAGACTCCCGTCACCTATGACGTCTGCGTCTACGGCGGAAATGCCAGTGGCGTGATGGCCGCGTGCGCCGCCGCGAAGGAGGGTGCCAAGGTCATCGTTATTGAGCCGAGTCGCTGGCTGGGCGGCATGACCGGCGGTGGCCTGATGCATATCGACTGGGGCCGGGAAGAAGCCGTCAGCGGCTCGACCCGTCCGATTCTAAAAAAGGACTACAATGATGCCCAGTACCGCTCGGCCTTTGCCGAGATGCTCAAGTCCGCCGGCGTCACCGTGCTCTTTGAGCATCGTGTTGGCGCGGTCGAGAAGTCTGCGGGCGTCATCCGGGCAATCAGCTTGGATTTGGCGCCGTTCGATGAAACCGGCTGCCCGCCGGCGGCACCTACGAAAGCCGGCGCCCGCGTTATCGCGGCGAAGGTCTTCATCGATTGCTCTTACGAGGGTGACCTCATGGCCCGCTCCGGCGTCGCTTACACGTTTGGCCGCGAGGCGAAGTCGACCTATGGTGAGAGCCTGGCCGGTGCGCAGCCACCGATGTCGGTCTACGCAATCGATCCTTACGTCAAGGCCGGCGACCCGCAGAGCGGCCTGCTGCCGGGCCTGCAGTCGACGCCCGTGGCTCCGGTTGGCGAGGCGGATAAGCTCACGATGGGCTACGG
>CAMDQP010000069.1 GCA_945906115.1 Opitutus sp. GAS368 | reverse complement strand
ACGCAATACGGCCGCCTCCGCGCCCAGCGCCTCATCGTCGAAGGCAAGAAGAAGGACCTCGCGCCCGCCCTACGCGACCTCGTCGCTAAGTCCTCCAAGGATGTCGCCGCCCTCCATGCCCTCTGGTCCCTTCACGGTCTCGGTGAACTTGATGCCGCCACCCACCAGACCGCGTTGTATTCGAGCGTGGCTCCGTTGCGCCGCAATGCCATCCGCGCCCTTGGCTCCGATGAGGCCGCCCAGAAGCTCTTCTTTGGTTCCGGCGTCGTGGCCGATAAGGATGCTGCCACGCGTCTGGCCGCTTTCGTGAAGCTCGCCGATTTCCCGACCTCTCCGGAAGTGCAGACGCTCGTCCGCCAGCTTTCGGTGGATCGTGCCGTGAAGTCTGATGAATGGCTCAATGAGGCCGCCCGTCTACTCGCCAAGAAACATAAGACCGCGACCTTCGTCGAAGGTCCGAACCTGCTGCCTAACCCCGGTTTCGAAGAGGTCTCCGACGACAAGAAGACACCGGTTGGCTGGAAGCGTCGTGACTACGGTACGCGTGCTGGTAACAAGGATGCGCAGTGGGGTGTCGTCATCGACCCGAAGAACGTGCGTTCCGGAAAGCATGCGATGCGCGCCATCACCCGCGCCGACGCCGACTCGAGCTTCTTCGCCGACGTCGAACTGAAGCCGAACACCGAATATCGCCTCAGTGCCTGGATCAAGACCCATGCGATGCGGGGCAAGGCCAGCCTGAACGACCATATCGGCCGCGCCGAAACCGAGAAGGTCACTGCTCGTGAGTCGGAATGGACTGAGGTCGAGGTCGTCTTCAACAGTAGCAAGCGCACCAAGGCCAGCATCAACCTCCTGCACGTCGCCGTTGGTGATTCGTTCTATGACGACGTGAAACTCTGCGAGCTCTCCCTCGTCGGCGAAGCACCAGTGACCGCCGGAGTTCCGGCCCGCGGCGAGCAAATCTTCTGGAAGCACCCCGTCGCCGCCTGCGCGATCTGTCACATGGTGGGCGGGAAGGGGAGCGCCATCGGCCCGGCGCTCGACGGTCTGGCGACCCGCGCGACGCCGGCCTATATCCACGAGTCGCTGACCGAGCCGAACAAGGTCCTCGCCAAGGGTTTCGAGCAGCTCGGCGTCTCCCCGATGCCGCCGATGGGATTGATCCTCAAGCCGCAGGAGCTCGAGGACGTGAAGGCCTACTTGCAGACGCTGAAGTAAGCCGCCGCCCTCCGCTCCAATCTGGTTGATTCGGGGCCGGGGCTACCTATGCCTTTCGACATGTGCTCCGTCGAACTCAAGAAGCCGATGTCTCCGGTGGTCGGCCTCCTATCCCTGGCTGCCGTCAGCGTCATCTCCTTCGCCATCCTTTATTTCGGCATTCCTGGTTCGGGTTTCCGCGGTCTGCAGACGGGCATCTTCTTTCCGTTCGAAGTCGAGTTCGCCGACGCGCGCTTCATGGACCACACCATCAAGTGTGATTCCAAGGAAGTGACGGCCGAGGTCCGCAAGGCTTTGCAGAAGGTGAAGCCCGACTACCCAGTGGCGAAGGCTTACGTCACGCTGACCAACTACCCGTCCGGTTATAAGTTTCATGTCACCTACGTGACCTACTACGGTCAGCGGTTTTCCTTTAGCGGCGACAAGTGGTTCCGTCGCGGCGTGCAGGTCGGCGAACCGACGATCGACGCGGAGCTAAAGTCTAAGGACGACGAGCTGGAGAAGGCTATCCGCGACGCCATCGAGGCCTACTTCAAGTCCAAGGGCGCCCACGGCTGAGCCAAGGGCTATAGGGACAGGGCTAGGGCTAGGCAGGCCGGGGGCTAAATGAGAAGAGCCCCGGATTGCTCCGGGGCTCCTGCAAAGTGGGGTGATTGAGGGGACTTGAACCCCCGACCCCTGGTACCACAAACCAGTGCTCTAACCAACTGAGCTACAACCACCGTGCGTTCCTTCTTTAGCAGAAGGAAGCCCTATGCAGGGAATCCCGAGGGGATTGTCAAACCCGGACCCGAAAGCACTCAAATGCCCCATCTGGGCTGTGCTTTGGCTTCTCCGCCGAGTTTTCCTTCCTTTATCCTTTCCCTTTGACCCAGCGTATCGCTTTCTAAGTCAACTTTATGTCTACGTTTTCCGACCTCGGTCTGCCCGAGCCAGTCCTGCGCTCCTTAGCCGAACACGGCTACGTGACCCCGACCCCCATCCAGGAACAGGCCATCCCGGTCATCATGGCCCGCAAGGATCTCATCGGCGCCGCTCAGACTGGTACCGGTAAGACCGCCGCGTTCGCGCTCCCGACGCTTTCGCTCCTTGGTCCCGCCGCCGGCAAGCCGCGCTGTCTCGTCCTCGTCCCGACGCGCGAGCTCGCCGTTCAGGTCGACGAGAATTTCCAGAAGTACGGTAAGCACTTCGGGACCCGTACCGCGCTCCTCTACGGCGGCGTGGGCTACGGCGCCCAGGTCAAGGCGCTTGAGGAGGGCGTCGATGTCGTCATTGCCACCCCGGGCCGTCTGCTCGACTTGCATGAGCAGAAGATCTTGGACCTGAAGTCCATCCAGATGCTCATCATGGATGAAGTCGACCGCATGCTCGACATGGGTTTCATCGAAGACGTCACCCGCATCGTCAACTATTGTCCGAAGGATCGTCAGGCGCTGCTCTTCTCCGCCACGATCTCCGACGCCATCGGTCGCATCGCCGGTTGGGCCCTCCGCGACCCAGTCACGGTCGACGTTCGCACCGGTCTCGGCGCCGCCGATACGGTCGAACACGCCATCTACCCGGTCGACATCTTCCAGAAGTACGACCTGCTGCTGGCCCTGCTCAACAAGAGCGGTTACAAGTCCGTCATCGTCTTCACTCGCACCAAACGCGATGCCGACCGTATCGCGGAGTGGATTGAAGGCCACGGCACGCCCGTCGCCACGATGCACGCCGACCGCTCGCAGTCGGAACGCGCGGCCGCCCTCGCTGGCTTCAAGTCCGGCAAGTTCTCTATCATGGTGGCGACCGACATCGCTTCGCGCGGCCTGGATATTCGCGGCGTCACGCACGTCATCAATTACAACGTCCCTGAGCACGCCGAAGATTACGTCCACCGTATCGGCCGTACCGGCCGCGCTTCCGCCGAAGGCGAAGCCTTTACGCTCTTCTCCCCAGACGAGATGCACCATCTCCAGCAGATTGAAGTTCTCCTCGGCCGCACCATCGAGCGCCGTAAGCTCGAAGATTTCCGTTACTATTCCGAACCGCAGCTGACTCCCGGTAGTGCCAAGGCGGCGACTGCCTCGCGTAAGCGCAATCGTTGATCGTGTCCGTGCCTGCGTCCGAGCCTCCGATGCGGCGAGCCCTCGAGCTCGCCCGTCAGGCTTGGGGCCGTACGCACCCCAACCCGATGGTCGGGGCGGTGATCACGGAAGGCGGTAAAATCGTCGCGGAAGGCTTTCACGCCAAGGCTGGCGACCCGCATGCCGAGGTGATGGCCCTCCGCGCCTTGGGTCGTAAGCCCGCCGCGGATGCCATCCTGCACGTCACGCTCGAGCCCTGCTGCACGCATGGCCGCACGCCGCCGTGCGTCGATGCCATCCTGGCGTCCGGTATCCGCACCGTCGTCGTCGGCGCCCGCGACCCGAACCCGGCCCACGCCGGCCATGGCCTTGACCTGCTACGCGCCAAGGGCATCGCGGTCGTCGAAGGCGTGCTGGGGGAAGAATGCACCGAGCTGAATCTCATCTTCAATCACTGGATCGTTCACGGGTCGCCGTTGGTCGCGCTCAAGGTCGCCTCGACGCTCGACGGTAAGCTGACCTTGCCCGCGGGGCAGGGCAGGGCGATCACCGGTCCGGAGTCGCAAGCCTACGTCCATCACCTCCGGCGTCTTTTTCCCGCCATCGCCGTCAGCGCCGACACCGCGCTCGCCGATAATCCCCGCCTGACCGCCCGCGGTGACGCTGGCGAGACCTGCCCGGTGCGCTTCGTCCTGGATCGTCATTTTAAGACCGCCGGACGGACGGGCCTGAATCTCTTCCAAGACGCCCACCGCACCCGCACCATCGTCGTCGGTCTGGGTTCTGCGGCCAAGAAGTCGGACCTCGCATGGTACGAAGCCGAGGGCATTAAGGTCTGGTCTCTGGTCGGTAACGAGGATTCCTTCCTTAAGGTCTGGGCCGAACGCTGCGCCCAAGAGAAAATCAGCGGCGTCCTCGTCGAAGCCGGTCCGCGCCTGGCGTCGGCCATGCTGTCGGCTAGGTCCGCCAATTATCTCTACGCCTTCGTCGCTCCGCGTACGGGCGATGCGGAAGCTCCGAGCTGGCATGATGGGGTGGTGTTGCCGGTGGGGGGCTTACGGACCTCCCTGATGGGTTCTGACGCCCTTTATCAGGGTCATCTGGGGTAAGTGCTGTCATTGTCTAAGAAAAGGCTCCTAGGCCGAATTAGGCATTATTCCCTCGTCTAAAGCGGGCGAGGGGGTGTCTTTTTGTCCCAAACGGGCCGCCTTGCCTGTTTTGGCTCGACTTTTCAAGAAAAACTTACATCACAGCGAGTCCGCCTCCCTGTCCAAAGCAGAATGGCTCTAACCTTCTAAATCCTAACAACTTATGACAGAGAAAATCTTGGACCACAAGCGTAAGGAGAAGCCCTCCTTCACGTCTCTCATCGAGAAGAAGCGGGATGGAGGCGAGTTCACCGCCGACGAGATCCGACAGATCGTCGACTCGGTCATGGATGCCGAAATGCCAGAGGCCCAGCAGGCCGCCTTGGCCATGGCGATCTACTTCAAGCAGATGTCCGCGCAGGAAACCGCGCTCCTGGCCGAAGAGCTCCGCCTCTCCGGTGACGTCATCGACCTCGACCGTCTCACCCAGCCCAAGATCGCTAAGGTCTCGACCGGCGGCGTGGGCGATAAGACTTCCATGGTGCTCGGACCCCTCGGCGCCGCCGCCGGCGTCATCATGCCTGGCATGAACGGCAAGGACGAAGAGTTCTGCATCTCGACCGTCGAGAAGCTCAGCTCGATCCCGGGTTTCAAGGGCAAGGCCACGATGGACCAGTTCCGTCAGCAGCTCGAACGCGTGGGTTGCGCGGTCACCGAGCAGTGCAGCGAAATCGCTCCGGCGGATGATATCCTCTACAAGCTCCGCCAGAAGACGGGCACGATTCCTTCCCTCCCGCTCATCACGGGCAGCATCCTCTCCAAGAAGCTCGCTGAAGGCTGCGAAGGCCTGGTAATCGACGTGAAGTGGGGCAACGGTTCCTTCATTCGCGACCTCGAGCAGGCCAAGCAGCTCGCCCGCATCGTCACCCGCGTCGCCCGCTCGCTTAACCGCAAGTGCGTGGCCCTCGTGACCGACATCAACCAGCCCCTCGGCGACTCCGTTGGCACGGGCCTCGAAGTCCTTGAAGCCGTCCGCCTCCTGAAGGGCGAAGGCCCCGAAGACCTGCAGGACCTCGTCCTCAAGCTGGGTATGGAAGTCGTGCGCCTCGCCGGTGTCGCCGGTTCGACCCTTTCCGCCAAGCAGACCGTCGAGAAGCACCTCAAGGACGGTTCTGCCCTCGAGAAGTTCAAGGCGATGGTCCGCGCCCAGGGTGGCAAGACCGACTGGATCGATGATCCTTCGAAGTTCCCCAAGGCGAAGTTCATCCGCAAGCTGCCGGCCCCGAAGCGTGGCTACGTCCACACTATCGATGCCGGTAAGATCGCCCAGGGCGTCCGTCTCCTCGCCACCCTCAAGGATGGCACGCTCGACCCGTCGGTCGGCGTCACCGAGATCCGCAAGGTCGGCACGCAGGTCAAGCAGGGCGAGCCGCTGATCATGATCCATTACAACGACGAGGCCAAGGTCGACGCCGCGCTGCCCTACTTCCGCGACGCCTACCGCCTCGCCCCGAAGCGCCCGAACATGCCCCCGCTCGTCGTCGAGCGCGTGGCCTAAGTCGGCCCGCCAGGAAAAGAACAGAGCCGCGGAGTGATCCGCGGCTCTTTCGTTTTCAGCCTTCGCCAGCTGGCGTGCCGTCGGAGGTCAGGATGA
>CAMDQP010000068.1 GCA_945906115.1 Opitutus sp. GAS368 | reverse complement strand
AGCTTCAGCTTCTTCAGCTCGTCCAACGTCAGCGGAGGGGCTTCGCGCAAGTTTTCGTAGGAGTCGACGTGCGCGAGCCAGGCCCAGTGATCACCGCAATCCAGTCGCTCCATGAATTTCAGGCGCAACGTCGCAATCGACCCCTTGAGCATGAACAGTCCATCGCCGACGTGCTCAATCTGATCTCCTAACTGCGTAATTTTGTCCGTTGAATTACCGGACTTCTTCCCGAGCAGCTTAATGTGATTGGCCTGATCCTTGGCCATGTAGTTGAGCAGGCCGATGGGATTCGCTTCTAGGTTCGCGAGGGTCTTGGTGTCCTTGTACACGCCGATGATAAAACGCTTCGGCTTCATCGAGATCGGTGTCACGTAACTGCAGATATTCAGGTTGCCCTTCCCGTTCGCCGAGGTGGCTAAACTATAGATAGGACCGTCGACACGGTTCCATGGTTTAACGCGGATGCCAGGCATAGTCGGGGGTCATACTTCTACCCTTAAATGTGACGCTTGTTCCCGATTTATTCTGTCCCCCGGGGCAGGCCTGACCTACAACCTCGCCATGGCCCTCCCGGTCAGTCTGCCGCCACCCCTATGAACCCCATCGTCGCCCTCCATGGGTTCACCGGCCAAGGGGCAGATTTCGACCGCCTTCGCGCTACCCTCCCCCCGGGCACGAACCTTTCGGCCCCTGATCTGCCCGGACATGGGTCTAAAAGCCTGCTGAGAGACCTCCCGGCCTATTCCCTGCCCTCCCACCTCGCTATCATCTCCGAAGCCGCCACGGCCCCGCAAATCACCCTCATTGGCTACTCGATGGGCGGCCGCCTCGCCCTCCACTGGGCCATCGCCCACCCGGAACGTATCCGGCGCCTGATCCTAATCGGAGCCAGTCCCGGCTTGGCCACCCCTGAGGAACGCGACGAACGACGCCTCAGCGACGCTACCCTGGCAGAGTTCATCCGTACCCGCGGACTAGATGCCTTCTTCAAGTACTGGCACAATCAGACGTTCTTCCAGCCGATGCTGCGCCTACCCCAGGAACAACTGGACCCCATCCTCGCCCGTCGCGCCCAAAACGATCCCGAAGGTCTAGCCCTGAGCTTGGAGAATATCGGCACCGGGACACTCCCCTCTCTCTGGCATCGCCTGAAGGAGATCCGCTTCCCGGTCGACCTGGTCTCCGGCGAACAGGACGTGAAGTTCACCCGCCTCGCCCACGAGATGGGCGCCCACCTTCCGAAAGCACGCCATAGCCTCATCGAGGGCGCCGGCCACGCGGTGCACCTAGAAAAGCCGTCCGACCTCGCGATGCTCCTTCAATAAGAAAGCCGCCAGGTGCGGCGGCTTTCGAAGGAGTCGTTCGGAACGTTTAGGCGAAGACGCCCGTCTGCGGTGCGGCCTTGTTGCCGACCTGCATCGGACGACCCGCGGGCGTGATGATGTCCGTCTGCACCGGCAGTCCGGCGGCGTGTGCGATGGTCGCATGCAGGCTGCCCGGCGAGACGCCGTTGGCGGCCGGCGCATACCCCTTCTCGTCGCTGGCGCCGAAGACAAAGCCGCGTTTGACGCCTCCGCCCGCGAGAACAGTGGAAAAGACGAGCGGATGGTGACCGCGACCGCCACCCTCGAAGCTGGGCTTTCGGCCGAACTCGGAAGCGACGACGACCAAGGTGGTGTCGAGGAGTCCCTTAGACTCGAGGTCCTGAATTAAAGTCGCGTACACGCGGTCGAAATCACCACCAATCTCTTCCATGCGATCATCCAGAGTGGCATGCATGTCCCAGCCGCCACTGGCGACCTCGACGAAACGGACGCCGTTCTCGATCAGGCGACGAGCCAGCAGACAGCCCTGGCCAAACTTACTCTTGCCGTAGCGTGCCTTCGTCTCGGCCGACTCCGAAGCGAGGTCGAAGGCCTTGAGGTCCGTGCTCTTCATGAGCTGGAAGGTCGATTCGTAGAATTCGTTGTAGGACTTGACGCTCTCGTCCGACGCCTTACCGCCGAAACCGGCATCGAGTTCCGCGAGCAGTCCCGTGCGCTTGGCCACGACAGCTTCGGAGACTGGGCTCTTGGTGTCCATGAGGCCATCGGTGGGATTGAGAATCGGCAGCGGCGAGTAAGCCGCCGGGAACCAACCGTTACCATGGTTCGACGAGCGATTAACGGTGACGGAGGACGGCAGGGTCTTGTGGCTGGAACCGAGGAAGTGCTGAGCCCAGGCCCCTAGGGTCGGGTGCTGGACGGTGCCGCGCTGCTCGAAGCCGGTGCGCATCAGGTAGGCCGCCGAGGCATGGACGCCGACCTTGGCAGTCATGGAACGGATGACGGTGATCCTGTCGCTGATCTTGGCCGTCGCGGGGAGATAGGAAGTCAGCTGCATATCACCCTTGGCGGAGACAATCGAGCCCGGGCCCTTGGAGGCGCCCGTCTTCGGATCGAAGGTGTCGATGTGCGACATGCCTCCGTTGAGCTGCAGGAAGATCACGCGCTTGGCCTTGCCGAAACCAGGCAGACCGGCGTTGGGCGCCTTCACGGCTCCCGGCGCTTCGGCGGCCTCGGCGATCCGGGTGAAGAACGGGAGGACGCTCAGGCCAAACGAGACCTTGGCGCACTTCTCGATGAAGCTGCGACGGTCCTCGGGATTACGGAGGAGATTAGCGGAATGGAGGATGCTCATTGGACGAAGAGGAATTCGCGGGTGTTGGCGAGGACCCAGGCCAGATCCGTTAGGGCGAGACCGTCCATAAGCGACTTGCTCGCTACGGCTAGCTCCTTGGCGGTCGGCTTGCGGGAAAGATACGAAAGATAGAGCGACGTGACCTCGCCCTCATCGGTCTTGGCTTTCATGGCATCCGTGATGGCAGCAGAACGGACATCGGAGACGAGCTTACCGACGGAACCGTTCATCATCTGCAGGACCTGCGGGACGCTGCCGTCGTTGGTGGCGGAGTCGGCCAACAAACGGTCACCCTGCCCCCAGAGGCGCAGGAAGTGGGTTTCGGATGAGGGCTGCGGTAGTTCGCTCGCTCGCGCGAGCATCATGGAGAATCGGCTGATGGGCTTGTCGCCGTCATACCCGTTGGCGAGACCAAGGGCGGAACCACCTCCACCCTTTTTCGGGGCGCCAGCCAGCTTGCCGCCGCCAGAAAAGGCCTTGGTGGTGCGATTGACGGCATTCTTCATTTCGGCCAAGGTGACCTTGCCGGCCGGCAGCGCCATGGCCTTAAGATCGTCTCCGCGACGGAGCAGCACGTTGTCCGCATAGGTGCCGACGGCGGTGACAATCAGGCTATCCCAGACCTGTTCGGCGCTCAGGCGACGGACGATCGGGCCGTTGAAAAGATACTTGGCTTTGCCGAGGTCGGGCGTGGCGCTGGCCGAAGCCTGGTAGGTCTTGGAATTATAGATGACGCGCTGCACCTCGCGCAGGTCGAACTTGGCGGCCTTCATCACGAAGGTCAGGTGGGCCATGAGCTCGGGGCTGCTCGCCTCGGCAAGGTCATCGATATCATTGACGGGCTCGATTACACCCAAGCCAAAGGCTTTCTTCCAGATACGGTTGGCGATGTTGGTCGCGAAGCGCGGATTCTGCGGGCTCGTCAGCCAGCGGGCAAACTCGTCGCGCAGTTGGGAGGGGGTCTTGGTGTTGACGTGATAGACCGGCAGGGATTTTTCGCCCTTACTCCAAGCAATCAGCGCAGGGGTCACGGGATCTCCGGCCTTGGCGTCCTTGTATTTATAATCCTTAGGGAAGGTCAGCTTCTGCTTCTCGCCATCTTCGAGGCGGAAAGCATTCATGTCTGCAATCTTGGTCGTGGCGGCCTTCGGGAGGCTGGCGTCGCCCTTGATCGCTTTCTTGATGGCGCCGAGGATGGCTTCGTCTTTCCCGTCGGTGGCTCCGAAGAACGCCGCCATCTGGTAGAAGTCGCGCTGGGTCCATTCGGCCAGCGGATGGTCGTGGCACTGGGCGCAGGCCATGTTGGTGCCCAGGAAGGTGGTCATGAGGTTCGAGACGCCGTCCAGTGGCATCTCGGCATCGAAGAGCATGAAACCGGTGGCACCGTTGTCGCTCAGGCGACCGTCCGCGGTGATCATCTCGGAGACCAACTTATCCCACGGAGTGCCGGCGGCGAGGCGTGCCTTGAGCCAATCCTCGAAGCTGAACGCCGGGACGCCCTTGGCAAAGGTGTCCTTAACGCGCAGAAGGTCCGCCATCCAATTGAACATCTGCATGGTGTAGCCCGACGAGAAGAGCAGTTCATCGATCAGCTTGGCCCGCTTATCCGGCGCGGTGCTGGCCAGGAACGTGGTCGCTTCCGTGGCGGTCGGCACGCGACCGGCGGCGTCGAGGTAGATGCGGCGCAAGAACTGCTCGTCGGTTGATGGCGCATTGAGCGTCTGCTTGTTGGCGACGAGGACGGCGCTGACGAGGCGATCGATATCGGCCGCCGCGGAGGCGATCACGGCCGGGCTGAAGCTATTGCGACGCGCGAGATCGACGCAGCTCTTGGCAAAAATAATGTCCTCGGCGGAAAGCATCTCCGCCTTGAAATGGTAGGTTCGTCCGTCCCGCGACTGTAAGGTGATGAATTCGCCGGCAAGTCCGCAGAAACGCGCATCGAGCTTCTGGCCTTCCTTGTCGGTCCAGACATGCCAGATGGCGGCGCGTTCACCCAGCGCGGCGACGGGAGCAGCCGGCGGGGTCACGACCTTAATAACCGGCTCGGCCTTCTTGGCGTCCTTCTTGGCGTCCTTCTTGGGGGCCGCGTGGACGATCAGGCCCAGGCAAAGGCAGGCAAACAAGGCGAGGGGGCGCATGGGGGTGTTCACTGACTATAGTACCCCAGACCAAGAATGATAGTTTCATCTCATCTTAAGGTTATGGATAGCCCCACCCCCCCTACCCCCGGCTTACTTGCCCGCCGGCAGGTCGACCGCGTGCGCGTAGAAGGCGATCTGGTCGTATTCCTGCTTATGGTTCCCAAAACCTTTGCGCAGCGTGGTTCGCAGGGCGTTCGTGCCGCCAGCCTGCATGATGTCAGGCCCATCCTTGGCCAACAGGTCGGCATCCTTGTTTCCGGGACGGACGATCGCGATGTGCCCTGACTTGGTGGGATCAGGATTCTTGAGCGAAGCCAGCACGAGCCGACCATCGTTCGCCGCCGCCTGGGCTGCGCCGACATCGAAAAGTCGGACCCAGCCAGCCTTCTTGCCCGCATCCGACGCCAGCCAATTGAATTGAGCATTCGCAAGAAGCACGACGCCGTGCTCAGGCGGACGCAAGACATAGACCCCTAGGCGTTCGGTCGCCGCAGCGACGAACTGGCTGCAGTGGGTGTGCTTGTTCTTGGTATCCTTGATGGCCTGTCCGGTCGGCAGCCCGGTCTTCCAATCGACGATCGCTCCCGGCAACCAGAGCTTATCCACCTCCATGGCTTCGAGCCGCTTCCAAAGCTCTTCGGTAGGCCCCTTCGATCGCGCAACCCAGCGGACGGCCTTCTCGACAAGTGGCTCTAAGCCGGCGGTCTGTTCCGGATGTGGGCTCGACGTGAAGACGCGGCCCAATCCAAAGGTGCTACGCACCATAGCGGGTGCGTTGACCATCACACCGACTGGGGTGTCGTTCTCGGCCAGTTCAGTACGAAATGAGACCAAGGTCTCGAACTCGGGCAAGTCCTTGCGCACGTCCGGCTTGATGATCGGGCCGTTCGCATAGCGAACACCACGATCGGTCAGCTTCTCACCAAAGGCCTGGCCGTCGATCTTCACCTCGCCCTGCCCTCGTCGCCACTTGGGCGAGACGGTTTTGGCGTTCAGCACACCCAAGCCCCACTCGAACCCGCTGCACGCGAGATAGGCGCCGGCACAGATGCCGACATACCCGCCGCCATTGCGCACGAACTCGCGTACTTCCTCGCGACCCTTCTCGCCAAGACCTCCGGCCTCCGCACTGCCACTGCCCCCGGTGAACATGACAAGGTCATAACCCTTGAGTCCGCTAGCGGCGATATCCGCGCCCTTGAGTCGGGTGAGCTTGATATCA
>CAMDQP010000067.1 GCA_945906115.1 Opitutus sp. GAS368 | reverse complement strand
CTAGCCGTGCTGATCTCCCTGCCGTTTCAGCTGATCAACGTCGTGGCTTTCGGAGATAAGAACGCCCAACTTGGCGAATTCCTCCGCGGATTGAACATACCCGAACTGACCAAGGTGGCGGAGCAGATGACGCGCACCGAACCGGCGCCCGTCTGGGCCACGGCCTTCGGCACCCTCATGGGATTGGCCGTTGCGCCGCTCATCTACGCCTTTTTCGCCTTACTGCATTGGGTCGGCCAGCGGATTTTCCGCTACCAGGTTTCCGTGGAGCGGACAGTCGCGGCCTCCTTGCTCGTCACCGCGACTTTGGCCGTGCTGATGGCGCCGCTTAATTTGATTGGATTCAACTTCACCGTGCAGATGGCTTTGAGCTTAGTGCTGCTCATTCCCGCCGGTGTGGTCTATTTCCGTGCGCTGGGCGCGGCGACCGGCATTGCCCCTTTGACCCAGTTCGGCATCTCCAGCTTCGTCTGGTTCGTGCTGTGCTGCTGCTGTTGCGTCTTGCCGACAATCGCACTCTTCAAGGCCATCGGTTTGGCCTAACCAGTGCTTCGGCTGATCCGCAGGCCAGCTTATCCGGGCGAGCTCAATCATGAGCTCGTCTGGCCGGCAGCTTTTCTGGGCGGCGCGTTGTTCGCCTGGGGTTGGTTTCTGTCCGGCCTGCAGTTGCCGCAATGCATCTTCATGCGCTTGACGGGACTGCCGTGCCTCGGCTGCGGTGGCACGCGCTGCGCGCGTAATCTGGTGGACCTGGATTTGGGGCAGGCGTTCCTGTTCCATCCGGGCTTCTTCCTCCTCGTCACGTTGGCGGTCTTCTGGACGATTTATTCGGCGGCGTTCTGGCTCCGGCGCGATACGCTTCGCCTACGGATCTTCGTCGAGCCTGCATACTCCCGCAGTGTCCGCATCGCCTTCGTGGTCGTGCTCGTCGCCCACTGGGCCTGGCAGTGTTATTACCTGACGCGCTGACATGATTCGGAATCTTCTCCGCTTCGTCGGTTGGGTCTGCCTGCTTGTCCTGCTCTCGGTCGGCGTGCTGGGGCTGTTCTACGTTCTCTCCGAGCGCTCGCAGAAGATCGCCATCGAGCAACAGGTGCTGAACGTGGTCGATACGGTACGCGAAGACGGCACGACGCCGCGGAGCGTGGTCGACGCACTCGATCGCTTCGCCGACGGCACCGAAGTGGTGAAGGGCGATATCGTCCCGGCGCCGCCGCCAGATAAGGACGCGACCGCTCCTTATGGCGAGCCGGCCGATCGCCTGGGTCTCAAGCGCCTCGTCAATCGCGGCTACTCGGTCGGCTACGACGATGCGCTGCCTTCGCCCCGCTGGTCCTCCTACTGCGTCTTCCCCTATAAGGATGTGCACCTCGAACGGCCTTCCTCGTTCAAGTCCGACGTGCGCACGACGGCCCGGGTGACGACTTCTGAATACGTCCGCTCGGGCTACGACCGTGGGCACCTCGCGCCGAACTACGCGATCTCGGTCTGCTACGGCGCGGAGGCTCAGCGGGAGACGTTCCTCCTCAGCAACATCGTCCCGCAGCTTCATGCGCTCAATGCCGGCCTCTGGAAGGACCTGGAGCAGCGCATCATGAAGCGCTACGTCGAGCGCTACGGTACTGTTTGGGTGCAGGTCGGTCCGGTCATCTCCTCGCCCTCTGTGAAGCAGGTCGGCCGCGTCCCAGTCCCGTCTTCGTTCTGGATGGTGGTCTCAGAGTATGACGAACCAGCCCAAGGAATTCGCGCCATCGCCTACCTCGTGCCGCACGAGGAGAAGTGGCGCGACGTCGAGTTGACGCGCTACGTCGTGAGTATCCGCCGCTTGGAGGAACTTACCGGACTAGATTTCTTCCCGAAGCTGCCCAGGCCGACGCAGGACCGCCTGGAATCAGCGCCCGCGCCGCGCGCTTGGTGACGGCAGTTCGCGGCGCAGGTCGGAGGCGTGGATCAGGCAGACGCAGTCGGCGCCGTCTGCCGTCGGCAGCCACATGATGGGTAACTTTGGCCACGCGAGGTGCATCGCCTTCTGCAGTCCGCCGACCTCGATGACGAGGATACCGTGCGGCTTCAGCGCTTCGCGGGCCTGCGTGAGCAATTTGCGGATGACATCGAGGCCGTCTTTGCCCGAGACCAGCGAGCCCTTCGGCTCCTTCTTGAACTCGGCCGGTAGGCGACGGTAGATGCTCTCGGGTTCGTAAGGCGGATTACTGAGGATCAGGTCGAACTTCGGCCCCTTGGTCAGAGACGTCATCGTGTCCGTCTCATGGAGCGTCACGCGCTTGGCGAGTTTATGGGCGGCTACGTTCAGGGCCGCCACTTCGAGTGCCGGCGCCGAAAGATCGGTCGCATGGACGTGTGCTTTCGGGAAGCGCTTCGCGAGCAAGATGGCGAGGCAGCCTGAGCCCGTACAGACATCGGCTACGTCGGTGATCTGGGCGACCGGCGGGAGCCACTGCGGGATGGCCTCGGGGATGAGCTCGACGAAGTAGGAGCGCGGGATGATGACCCGTTCGTCGATGTGGAAGCGGAGGCCGCCCAGCCAGGCTTCGCCGACGAGGTAGCCGGTGGGCACGCGGTCAAAGACGCGCCGTTCCACTCGTGAGAGGAAGGAGGCCTTCTCCTTGGCCGTGAGGGCGCGTTTGAAGCACGAAGGGAGCTTCTCCCAAGCCAGGCCCGTGGCATGGCCCATGAGCGTCAGGGATTCCTCCTCAGCGTTCACGAAGCCCTGGCCGTGGGCGACGCCGGCCGACTTGAACAGACGGTTGGCGAAGCGTAAACAGTCACCGCCCGTTTTGAGGCGGGCGGTGGCGGCGGGGGTCGGGCGCGGTGGGGCGCTCATCGTCGGCGGCAGGGCCGCTTAGGTGAGCGGGGCGGCGGACCAGAGTTCCTTCGGGGTGCGTTCGAAGAAGTCCTCGAGGTACTTCGTCGTTGCGCCGCCCTGGCGGAAGGCCGGGTCTTTCATGATCGCACGGCAGACCGGGATCGTGGTGTGGATGCCGCGGATAATGTACTCGCCGAGGGCGCGGTGCATGCGGTCCAGGGCCTTCTGGCGGGTCGCGCCGACCGAGATCAGCTTGGCCACCATGGAGTCGTAGAGGGGCGGGATGACGTAGCCCGAGTAGCAGTGCGAGTCGACGCGGATGCCGTGCCCGCCGGGCGTGTAGTACAGACCGATGGTACCGGGGCTCGGGGCGAAGTTGCGGGCCGGGTCTTCGGCGTTGATGCGGCACTCGATGGCGTGGCCGGTCATCTTGATGTCCTTCTGGGAGAGCTCTAGCTTCTCGCCGCAGGCGATGAGGATCTGGCGGCGGACCAGGTCGATGTCGGTGACTTCTTCAGTGACGCCGTGCTCCACCTGGATGCGCGTGTTCATCTCCATGAAGTAGTATTTGCCGTTCTTATCGACGAGGAACTCGATCGTACCGGCGTTCTGGTAGCCGATAGTCTCGGCGAGCTTGACGGAGACCTTACCCATCTCCTCGCGGAGCTTCGGGGTGAGGAAAGGGGAGGGAGATTCTTCGATCAACTTCTGGTGGCGGCGCTGCACGGAGCAGTCGCGTTCACCCAAGTGGATCACCTTGCCGTGTTCGTCACCCAGGAGCTGGAACTCGATGTGGCGGGGCTGCTCGATGTACTTTTCGATGTAGACGCGCGCATCACCGAAAGCCTTCTCGGCTTCGGCACGGGCACTTTCGAATTCTTTCGCGAAAGCCGCGGCGTTATGGACGATGCGCATGCCCTTACCGCCGCCGCCGGCGACGGCCTTGACGATGACGGGGAAGCCGATGCGCTGGGCTTCCTTGATGGCCTCACGCTGATTGTCGACGGGACCGTCGGTGCCAGGCACGCAGGGCACCTTGGCGGCGGCGGCCGTCTGGCGGGCCACGGCCTTGTCGCCCATCTTGCGGATGACTTCAGGGCTGGGGCCGATGAACTTGATGTTGGCGGCGGCGCACTTCTCGGCGAAGCCGGCGCGTTCGGAAAGGAAGCCGTAGCCAGGGTGGATGGCGTCGACGTTGGTGATCTCGGCGGCCGAGATGATGCGGTCCTCGCGGAGGTACGAATCCTTGCTCGGGCCAGGCCCGATGCAGACGGCTTCGTCGGCGAGCTGCACGTGCAGCGACTGCTCGTCGGCCTGGGAATAGACCGCGACGGTCTTGATGCCCAGCTCTCGGCAGGCACGAATAACGCGAAGGGCAATTTCGCCGCGATTGGCGATGAGGATCTTGTTCATGCTCGGGTGTTCGCGCTCAGCTGACCTTCACGCGGAAGAGAGGCTGGCCGAATTCGACCGAGGTGCCGTTGGCGACCAGGCACTCGACCACCGTACCGGAGATTTCCGACTGGATCTCGTTCATCACCTTCATGGCCTCGATGATACAGACGACGGAGTCGGCTTTGATCGGGGAGCCGACGGTGACAAAGGGCGGGTTCTCAGGGGAAGGGGTGCAGTAGTAGGTGCCAACCATCGGGGACGTGACCAGCTTGATGCTGGGGTCCGCAGCGGCGGGGGCGGCCGGGGCGAGGGCGGCTGGGGCCGGCGCCACAGGGGCGGGGGCAGCCGCTAGGGGGGCGGCTTGGGCGGCGACGGGGGCGCGTCCGGGGACGTCGCGCTTGATGCGCAGCTTGAAATCTTGGTCCTGGATTTCGAACTCGGAAAGGTCCGACTTCTTCATCAAATCCACGACTTGTTTAATCTTAATTAGGTCCAAGGTAATGTCCTCCGTGAGGGGGTGTCCCTCTCTGATACAGGGTGTCAGGGGGGTAAATCAACCCCTCATTCCTGAATTCCTTCAGGAATCTTCCCTAACTTACTGTCCTTCTGCGAGTTAATGATATCTTTCAGGGTCGGAATCGCACTCGTTTCTGGCTTAGAAATAGGCCCTTTTAACTTAATTTTCGTTAAGCTAATCAGGGCACGATTGAGGTTGAGAAGATCCAGCGGGTTGAGCCCGCCTTTGCGGGGTAGGGAGAAGTCCCCTTCGAAGTTTAGGGTGGAGGCCTGGAGGTCGATTTCGCCGGCTAAGTCCAGGCGGGCTTTGGGGCCGGTGATGGCCAGATCGGGGAAGTAAGCCTGCCCGCCCACACAGCCGAAAGTGCCCTTCGCCTGGCTGAGTTCGTAGGTTGTCGCGCCCACGCCGAGTGCTTCCAAGACCTTGGAGATGTCTCCCAGTAGCCGCACCTTCTTGAGCTCGGGGTCGGTAAGCAAATATTGGCCAAGCCCCCTCAGCAGGCGGGGCTGCGCGAGGTCGAGATGCCCAGTGAAATCGAGGTCCAGCTTACCAGCCGAGGTCACCTTGGCGGTGGAAGTCGGCGGGGCATCCTTCGGCGGGGGGGTGCTCAGGTCGTTGAGCAGTTGGCCGATTTGTGCGGGGTCGCAACCTTTGAGGCCGAGCGAGAGTTTGGTTTGGCGCAACGGATCGCCGTCCAGCATCAGCCGGGCTTCGCCGTCGGCGAGTCCGAGCTTTGCGCGCACGCGCATACCGCCGTCGATATTCTCCGTGCTCGCGTGCAGCGAACTTCCGGCGACGCCCCAGGCGGAGAAAGCGCCGGCACATTCGATCGAGGTCTTCACGTCCGGGCCTTTCGCGCCGGGCGCGAGCAGCAAGGTTAAGCGCCGGTCGATGGGCAGGGAGAGCCCGCGGAGGGCTTCGCCGAATTCCTTGCCGGCGCAGCGTGCGGCGATCCAAGGCTGGAGGTTGCCTTCCGCGCGCACGACCGGCCCGGCGAGCGCGAGCGGCTTGGTCCAATCCCACGTCGCGGATCCATCGAGGCTACCGTCAGCTTCAGAATCGCCGCCACCCAGCCGATGCAGGCCGATGGTAGTCTGCTTCGGGTCGGCGTCGACGGAGACCTCGACGTGGCGGAAAGGTGCCCCCATGAAATCGAAACGGTTCAGGAGGGCGCGGCCGGTGGTCACGCTGGTCAGCGACCCCCAATGGCTTTCGACGTCAATGAAAGCGTAGGGATGCTCGCGGAGGAGGAATAACTTCCAGATTGAGACCCACCATTCACCAAGCACGCGGTCGAGGCACGCGGGGTCCATCTCGCCATTCAGGTGGAGCATGTAGG
>CAMDQP010000066.1 GCA_945906115.1 Opitutus sp. GAS368 | reverse complement strand
ATGCTCTCCGCCCGAGTCTGCTTATCTATTATTAATATCACACGGGGAGTGACGTGTTTTTGTCGGGAGAGTGGCGGATGTGTGTCATGGTTTTTCGGCTACGCCAAGGTGACGATGGGGTGAAAAGCCATCTTACTGTCACATGGATTTCACCGAGTTCGCAATGGGGTTTACGCTAAGCCTGCCCATGGTTGTGGGTCATATGTTTCTTAAAAAAATCCTGCCCGGCCTCGCCCTCGTCGCCGCGCTGCTCACGTCGCTCGCCAGCCGCGCTGAAGAGAAGGCGACGACGGCGAAGCGCTGCACCGTGATGGCGTTCAACGTAGAGAACCTCTTCGACCTCGATGCGGTCTCGCTATACGATAATTTCCCGGTCACCGGAACCGGAGCCGAGCGTTGGACCCCCGCGAAGCTGTCCGCCAAGCTCAGCCGCCTCGCGGCCGTACTGAAGACCTCGGAGAATGGCCGTGGCCCCGACGTCCTGATCCTCGACGAGCTCGAGGCCGACCACACCCCGGCCACCACCATCACGCCCGAGGCCTTCGTGGCTGCGCACCGCGACCGAAACTACCGCGACATCCTTAAAGGTGAGCTTACCCCCGAGCAGAGCGGCGCGCCCATCGAAGCCTGGCTCATGAAGGCACTGGAAGACGAAGGCCTGACGGGCTATAAGGTCGTCCTCGGCGACGTGCTCGACCTCTCCAAGGAGGCCATCAATTGCGCCATCCTCACCCGACTGCCCATCAAGAGCACTCGGCAGCATCATGTGGAGGAAGCCCGCACGATCGTCGAAGCCGAATTGGAATTCGGCGGTGAGTCCCTCTTCGTTTTTGCGAACCACTGGAAGAGCGGTGCCGGCAGCGCCCAGACCGAACTGACCCGCATCCAGAACGCCAGCGTGGCCCGCACCCGCCTCGATGAGATCCTCAAGGCCGACCCCAAGGCCAACATCGTCTTCGGCGGCGACCTCAATTCCCATTATAACCATAAGCAGCGCTACCCGTACATGCCCAAGACCGGTATCCAAGATGTACTCGGTTCGCAGGGCGACGCTGGCAAGTTGGCGAGCGGTGCCGCCGACCTTTACAACCTCTGGTTCGACGTCGAGCCCGCCGAGCGGAAGTCCGACGAATACCAAGGCGAGTGGGGTACGCTCATGCACCTCGTCATCTCGCGCGGGCTGGCGGACGGCAACGGTGTCGACTACGTCGGCGGCAGCTTTGGCGCCATAATCCTCCCCGGCCTGAACGCGCACGCCTACCCAGTCGTACCCTGGCGCCTGAGCAACTACGGCCCCGGAGCCGGCGTAAGTGATCACTTCCCCGTCAAAGCTGAATTCGTCTTGCGCGCCGAAGCCGGCGCCTCGCCGCTGACCCGCCCCGAACTCGCTCCGGCGCTCGGCCTACCCGCGTTCCCCGCGGAATTGGACCGGAGCAAGCTGCACGACGCCAAGACCCTGCCGACTTTGAGTCCGGAGCAGATCAGTAAGACCATCGGCGAGCTTTATCTGCTCGAAGGCATCTGCAACGGCGGCACGAAGCCTTCGATCACAATCGGGGAGACGCGCTATCCGGTCTACGTGCCAGACCCCAAGCTCCTGCAGGCCGTGAAGGCGATTAAGAAGGGAGAGGCCGTCAAATGGGTCGGGCAGCTCAACTTCTACAAAGGCCACCTCGAATTCGCCATCGTGAGCCCGGACTGGATCAAGGCGCGCTGATCGCCCGAGCACCCAAGCACAAAAAAACCCGCCGTTTGGCGGGCTTTTGTTTGGTAAGCAGCAAAGCGTTACTTCGCTTCCTTTTCCTTGCGGGGCTTGCGGGCCTTCTTGCCCTTGTCGTCGCGGAACTCGCGCTCTTCGGGCTCAGGGGCTTCTTCGGCGGCGACTTCAATCGGGTTCTCGGAGACGACTTCGAACTCCTGCTCGACCATGACAGTGCCATGGAGGCGGATGCTCGTGGTGTGCTTGCCGAGAAGCTTGACGGGGCCCTGGCCGAGGTGGATGCGCTTGCGCTCGATCTCGATACCATGCTCAGCGAGCTTGGCGGAGATTTCAGCGGTGCTGATTGCGCCGAACATCTTGCCTCCTTCACCGGTCTTGACGGCGAAGACGAGCTTGATGGCGGCCAGCTTGGTGGCGGTCGCGTTGGCGGATTCGAGGTCGCGGGATTCACGGACTTCGCGGGCCTTCTTAAGGGCCTCGACGTACTTCGTGTTCGAGCGGTTGACGGGGAGCGCGATGCCCTGCGGGAGCAGATAATTACGCGCGAAGCCCGCGCGGACGCGGACCTGCTCGCCTTCGGCGCCTAGGCCGTCGACGGGCTTGATGAGGAGAACTTCGGTGAATGCCATGGTCTTGCTTGGGTTATAAGGTTGGTGAGGAAATGATTTAGAACGGGACGTCGTCGCCGCCGCCCTGGTCGCCGGACGGAGCCGGGGTGTCGTTGCCGCCGCGGGCACGAGGAGCGGAACCGCCCTCTTCGCCGCCCTGGGCTTTGCCACCGATGAAGGTGAAATTCTCGAGGACGACGCCGAGGCGCGAACGCTTCTCGCCGGTCTTCTTGTCTTCCCACTGGTCGAGCTTGAGGCGGCCTTCGACGAGGATGCCGGAGCCCTTACCGCAATACTTGGCGATGATCTCGGCCTGCTTGCCGTAGCTCTCGATGTCGACGTACGTGACTTCTTCGCGCTTCTCGCCTTCCTTGGTGGAGTAGGAGCGGTTGACGGCGAGGGAGAACTTCGTGAGTGCCTGGCCGGACGGGAGGGCGCGGGCCTCAGGGTCGCGGGTCATGTTGCCCACGAGAACTACGCGATTATAGGAAGAGGCCACGGCGAGGCGGGGTCGGAGATTACTTGGTCACCTGCACGAGCAGGCGATTGATGGTACGGTCGAGGCGTAGCTTCTCGCGGAAAGCGGTGGGCGCGGTGACCGGGCCTTCGAAGTGGAACTGGACGTAGAGGCCGGAGGGGAACTTGCGGTCGACGACACGCGAGAACTCCTTCTGGCCGAGGTTTTCGACCTCGTTGACCTTACAGTCAATGGACTTGAGGACTTCCTTGAGCTTCTCGATGACGGTCTCAGGCGCATCCGTCGAGCCGCGGAGGTCGAGGATGAGGCTGGCGCGATAGTCGCGGCGGATCGTGGCGGTGGTCATGGTGATGGTGATTTTCTGTTGGTGAGATTTTGGGCGGCCGGGAGGCCTTGGGAAAGGAGGATTTCGAGGTTCTTGATGAAGTCGGGGATGTGCTGGGTCAGGTTCGCGAGGTCAGCGTCGGGAAAACGTCCGAGGACGTGGTCGGCGAGGTCTTGGCCGGGGTGCTGCTTCGGCCCGATGCCCAGACGGGCGCGGACGAATTGTTCGCCGAAGTGGCGGATGCAGCTGGCGACGCCGTTGTGGCCAGCGGCGGAACCTCCCAGGGAGAGGCGGAGCTGACCGGGCTCGAACGCGATGTCATCGTGGAGAACGACGAGCTCGGGGAGCTCGATCCGGTGAAACCGGAGGAAGGCCGCGAGGGGCGACCCGCTGTCGTTCATGAAGGTGAGCGGCTTGATCAGATGGACGGAGGAACCTCCGAACGTGATTTTTGCGACCGAGGCCGAAAAACGGCTCTCTTCCTTCCAGACCGCGCGAGCCTGAGAGGCGAGCGCGTCGATGACGATCCACCCCGCGTTGTGGCGCGTGGCGGAATATTCTCGGCCTGGATTGCCGAGGGCGGCGATGACCGAGAATGACATTTGACTTCAAAGAACAGGTACCGGGGACGCCCGGCGCGGAAATTACTTCTTGGCAGCCGGAGCGGCGGCCGCCGGAGCGGCACCAGCGGCGGGAGCAGCACCAGCCGCAGGAGCGGCAGCACCTTCGGCGCCAGGAACGGCGGCAGCGACGGCAACGGCCGGCTCGGGCGCGGCTTCTTCTGCGGCCATCTCGGAGCAGACGATGACGACGCGCTTGGGGTCGCCCGGGAAAGTGATGCCCTTGGGGGCCTTGACTTCGCCGACGTGGATGGACTCGTTGACCTTGAGCTCCGTGACGTCGATTTCGATGAACTCCGGGAGATCCTTCGGGAGACAGCGAACGTTAATGGTCTGGGAGACGATGGCGAGCGTGCCGCCGTCGGTCTTGACCCCATGGGCTTCGCCGATGGCGCGCACCGGGATGGCGGCGGTCATCGGGGAATTCGGGTCAATCTCCATGATGTCGATATGGAGGAACTTCTGGGTGATTGCGTGACGCTGGAACTCCTTGATCAGGGAAAGGAACTTCTTGCCGTCGACATCGAGCTCGATGAGTGAGGCGGCGTTGCCCTTGGCGCGCATCAGGTCGCGAAAGGCTTCCTGGGCGACGGCGACGCTTTGGTTGCCGGACTTACCGTAAATGATGGCGGGAATGGAGCCATCAGCGCGGAGGCGGCGGGCGGGGCCGCGGCCGTGGAGCGCGCGGCTGGTGACTTTAAGGGTGAGCTGCTTCATGTTGGTATAAGGTCTTTTGGTGCCTAGTAAGTCGCGGACCCGCGTTGTGCGGCCGTGCCTTGCCTAGGGAAAGGAGGGTCGAACCTGATAAACCCGGCCCCAGAAGCAAGCGGTAAATTAAAACGGGGTCTTCCTGACGGAAAACCCCCTCGAAAAAGCGCTTTTGGGCGTTCAGGCTTACTTGTAGGTGGCGAGGTAAGCGGCGATATCGGCCACATCCTGGGCGCCAAGACCGAGCTGCTGGCTCGAAAGCATCAAGGAGCGATCCATCTTAACCTGACGGCCGGTGACTTGAGCCTTCGGGACGAGCTGGGTAAGCCCCCCGGTGGAGGTGATCACCAGCGGGTCGCCGTTGGACAGGAGCCTCCCATCGATCGAGCCGGAGCCCTTGAGCTTAACCGTAGTCCCTTCGTAGCCCAGGGCGATGTCGGCCGAAGGGTTGACAATAGAGCGGACGAGGGCCTCGCGGCTTTGGCGGGAAGCCCAACCCTTGAGCTCAGGACCATAAGCGGGTCCGTTACCGTTGAGCTGGTGGCACATAATGCAGCTCTGGGCCAGGGCGGCGCCCTTGGCGACGTCACCGGTCTTGGCGAGCACGTCTTGCTCCGTGTAGGTCGGAGCAGGTGCGAGCGGCACTTCGATGGGGGTGACGACCACTTTGTCGGCATCGTAGACGCCGGCATTCTTCAGCTCCTTGCGGATATCGAAGGCGGCCCAGGAACCGGTCATGCGCATCAACGCCCAGCCCTTGGCTTCGGAGGCGGAAGGCGAACCAGCGACGCTCAACTTGATCATCGCGAGGGCCGCTTCCTTGGTCTCGACGAACGAGAGGGACTCGACGGCGAGCGTGCGGGAGGCCTGCGAGACCTTAGTGGAAGCGGCGCGGTCGAGGAACGCCTGCACCGCGGAAGCGGGATGGAGCAACCAAGCGATGCGTTCAACTTCAGGGGACCAGGCGGCGGCGCCATCCTTGGCGAGTTCGGACTTCACGGCGGACCAGACGGCGTCCTGCTTGTTGGCGGAACCGATGCCGAAGGCGGCGATGGAGTTCTTGTCGGAGACGTCGAGACGGCGGGCGAGCTCGATGAGAATCGGCACGGCCTTGTCGGCCGACACGGCGTGCAGCGATGTCGCGACGTCGCGGCGGACGGCGATATCGGCGTCCTTGGCGAGTTCGGCAGCGATGCCAATCGTGTCGTGGCCAGCGCGACGCAGCGACTGGAAGGCTAGGCGGCGGAGCGACGGATTCGGATCCTTGAGGAGTGCCTTGGTGCGCGTGACGCCTTCTTCACCGAGGTGAGGCAGGAGCCAGACGCCGCGGGCGGCGACATACGGATTCGCTTCGCGGAGGATCTCCGAGACGGCCGGCAACGACTTTACGCCGAAGCCCTTCAGGGCGTTGAAGCCGAGGTGGCGGACGTTGACGGCAGGATTGCGCAGCACGGCGGCGGCGCCTTCAGGCGTGGAGACATCAATCTTCGGGATGACGGACTTGAAGCCTTTCGGAGCGATGCGGTAGATCGCGCCCGTGCAGGTGTCGTCGAGGGTCTGGTGACCGCCGACCCGAGGATCATACCAGTCGGCGACATAGAGGGCGCCATCGGGACCGACGGCGACATCGGA
>CAMDQP010000065.1 GCA_945906115.1 Opitutus sp. GAS368 | reverse complement strand
CAAGGAAGGATCAAGCGGCAGCGGGGAGTTCATGGCGATCAGCGGATGGTCTGGAATTCGGGAAGCATGCACACGGCCCACAGCAGGTCGGCGATGCCTTGTTCGGAGATCTCGGCGCCGACGATGCCGGCGGCGACCTTGAGTTCGGTCGGGGCGGGTTCACGACTCAACGCGGACACGTAGAGCCAGCGCGTGAGATCTTCGGGCGACGACCAAGCGCGCTTCTTCAGCTTGGCGGCGCCGGCAGCGAGGAGACTCGTCAGCGCCTGGCCGTTGGAAAGATCGATGGCCTCGAGCGTGCTCAGCTCGTTCGGACGCATGGAAACAATCTGCTCGCGGTTCGGACGGCCTAACGCGCGCTGCAGTAGGTCGGACTTCATCAGGCTCGCGCGCGCCGGGAGGCTACTCGTGCCATCCACACCGGCCAGCATCTCGGCCATGCGGACTTCGGCTTTGCGCCAAGCTTCACTCTTCACGAGCGAAACCGGCTGCCAGACAACCTCCGCGGCCTTGGCGCCGGCTTTGGCTTTAGCGGCGGCGGCGAAGGTGCCGCGGGCGTTCGGTACGCTCGTCGTCCACTCCCAGGAAGTGTCGGTAGCCATCCTCACGCGGGCACCGCCCTTAAGCGAGACGTTCACTTGGAAAAAAAGTGCGGCGACATTCGGCGAGGAGCCCGCGTTACTACCGACGACCACGACTTGATTAGCGCCCTTCAGCAAGGCCGAGGAGAGGTCGAAGCTCTTCGGGTCGGCCCAATTGTCGCCTCCGCCAATCTTCTTCCCGTTCACGTAGAGCTCGAAGCCGTTGTCGCAAGTCACGACGCAGGTCGCCGATTCCACGTCGGCGTCCAGCGCGAGTTGCCGGCGAAAGGAACGCGTCTCGCCGGCCGCGGGGAGCCGACCGCCGGCGATATCACCCGACCAGATCGGTGCGGCGACCAACGGTTCGATGACGGGCTTCTTGGCCGAAGCCGCAGTAGGATTGGCCCGTGGAACTTTGAGCTCAATCTTCGCCGGCGTCGTACCGGTCAGGCGCCAGACGGCGTCGACAAACTGCTCGGCGGTGAGGCGCTTGGCGCGCGGACCGCGATACACGTAGCCTTTATCTTCGGCGTCGCGGGCGAGAACCTCGGCGCGCGACTGGTAGGCCTGCGAGGTCGCGATGAACTCGAGCACGGCCTTGAGGTCATACTTGGATTCGACGAGGCGGTTGGCGAGGACGTCGAGCAGGTCCTGGTTCCATGGCTGCGTCTGCATCGCGTCGACGGGATGCACGATGCCGCGGCCCATGAGGCGATGCCAGAGGCGGTTGACGATGGTGCGCTGGAAGCGACCGTTCTCCGGATGGGTGATGAGTGCGGCGAGCTGGGCGAGGCGTTCATCGCGCGGCTTGGTGGCGTCGACCTGCCCTAGCTCAGGGAAAGGCCAGGCAGCGACGGCGGCTTTGCCGGTTGGGATATCGCAGCGGACGAGCTCCATCGGTTGATCTGCATAGATCGCGGCGAGGCCGTAGGCGTCGCGCAGCTTCCAGCGGTCGACGAAGCTGTCGTGGCAGGAGGCGCACTTCATGTTAATGCCCAGAAACGTCTGCGAGACGCTCTGCGAATATTGGAGCTCGGGCATCTGAGCGGCGCTCACGGCGCCGCGCCAGATGATGCCCTTCGCGAACCCTTCGCTATCCGTGGAAGGAGCGACGAGCTCACGTGTGAACCGGTCGTAAGGCTTATTAGCCAGCAGCGAAAGGTAGAGCCAGTTGGTGATTTGCTTACGGCCGCCGTCGATGTAACCCGTGCCGGCGTAATCATTGCGCAGGAGGTCGTTCCAGAACACCATCCAGTGGTCGGCGTAGTCGACATTCCGCGCGAGCAGCGAACGCACGAGCTGGACACGCTTATCCGGGCGGCGATCGGCGGCGAACGCCCGCGCCTCCTCGGCGGAGGGCAGCATGCCGACAAGGTCAAGCGACACGCGGCGCTGGAAAGTCGTGTCGTCCGCCGCCAGCGGCGTCGGGGCGCGGTTCTCCGCCAGCCAGCCGTCGAGCACGCGGTCAATCGGGTGCGAGCGGCCAGCCTTCACGGCGGGCAGCACGGGCTGACGCGGACGCAACGGCGGCTCATAGGCGGGCTGCTTGAAGGCGAAACCATCGGTCCAAACGGCGCCCTGCTCGACCCAGGCGCGGAGCGTGGCGACTTCGGCTGGACTCAGCCGGTCGCCCTTGGGCGGCATGCGGATATCCGGATCGGCGCTGACGACTGCTTCCAGGAGTTTACTCTTCTGCGCCTGGACCAAAGATACGACGGCGCCGTTCTCGCCGCCTTCGAGCAGCGAGGCGCGGGTATTCATGGAGAGCCCGCCCTTCTTCTTGTCGCCCGTGTGACACTCACTGCAGTGCTTGCGCAGGATCGGCACGACCTCGTGCGCGAAGTCGATCGGCGCGGCGCCGAGGGAGGCCGACACGAGCAGGCCGACAAGAAAAGGACTACGACGCATGCAGCAACGGACGAATCAGGGAACGAATACGATCGCCGCGGAGCCCGAGGCCTCAACCGACTGCTTGGTGTCGGTCAGCTTGCCGTCGCGGCCGATTCGATAGGCGTTGAGCGTGCCGGACTTCTGGCCAGCGCACACCAGCCAACGACCGTCGGCGCTGAGGCCGAAGCCACGCGGGGTGGCGGGCGTACCGAGCATGTGCTGGAGGAGCGTAAGCTTGCCATCCGGAGCGATGGTGTAGACCGCGATGGAGTCATGACCGCGATTGGAGACGTAGAGGGTCTTGCCGTCGGGGCGGACAAAAATCTCCGCCGTGGAGACACCCTTCTTGTCCGCGCCTTCCGGCAGCGTCGGCAGGCTTTGGATCTCGCTCAACCCACCGTTACCTGCGACCGAGAAGGCGACGACGTTGAGGCCCATCTCGGTGTTCACGTAGGCGAAGCGACCGCTGGGATGGAAGGCCAAGTGACGGGGGCCTTCGCCGGCGGTGACGCGGCCAGACTTGGGCTTACTCGGCGTCAGCAGGCCTTTCTCGGCGTCGAACCGGTAGATGAAGATGTCGTCCGTCCCGAGGTCGGCAACGTAGACACGGCCATTCTTCGGATGGAAGTAGACGCCATGCGCATGCGGGCCGGACTGGCGGCCAGCGTTCGGGCCCGTGCCGACATGCTGAATCGAAGAGGTCGCGGGCGCAAAGGAACCGTCGGCCTTGATCGGCAAGGCAGTCGTCGATCCGGACCCGTAATTCACCACAACCAGGTTACGGCCGGCGGCGTCGACGACGAGGTGCGTCGGGCCTTTACCCTTGGAGGCTTCGGTGTTGAGCAGACGTAGCTTGTCGCCTTCAACCGCATAGGCAGCGACGGCACCCTCGGCGGCTTCGGCGGTGGCGTAGAGGAACTTAGCGTCTGGGCTAAGCGCGACATAGGAAGCGGACTTGGCTTCGGCGGCGACGGTCGGCGCCGAAATCTTGCCAGTCTTGCCGTCGAGAACGCAGCGCAGGATGCCTGGCGCCTTGGCACCAGAGGTGCCGACGTAGAAAACATACTGCGAGGGGGCGGGTTTCGGCGCGGCCTTGGTGGCGGCCTTCGGCGCGGGGGCGGTGGTATCGGTGGACTGACAGCCGACGAGCGCAGCGGCGAGCGCGGCGAGGAGGATGCGTTGGGTATTCATGATGATAAGAGAAGGAGAGATCAGCGGCCAGTCCACCAACCGTCGAGCTGGGTCGTCAGGCGCTTCACGTCATCAGGACGTTCGGCGGCGAGGTCGCGAAGTTCGTAGGGATCGGCCTTGAGATCGAAGAGGCGCGGCGGCTCGGTGGCGTCCGTGGAACCGGCCTGAGTCGTGCCGGTCTTAAGGCCGCTCGAGACAATCAGTTTAAGGTCACCGGCGACGAGCCAGCGGTAACGCAGGCTGGCCGCGGGACGCGCGAGATCGAGGAGGTCGTGGGTCGAATTTTGACCCGCAACGAACGGACGCGCGCGCAGGGCCGCATCGTCGAGCAGGTCGAGTCCGTCGCCGTCGGCAGGCACGGGAGCGCCGACGAGCTTGAGCAACGTCGGCAGGATATCCACCGCGCTAGCCGCCTCGGCCATGACCATCGGCTTGATGTGTCCGGGCCAGCTCACGAAGATCGGCGTGCGGACGCCACCGTCGAAGGGCGACTGCTTGGAGCGTTCGAAATCGACCGACGGCTTATCCGTGCGCGGAATCCAACCGTTGTCAGCGATGTAGACGATGATCGTGTCGCGGGTGAGGCCTTCCTTCTCCAGATGGGCACGAATATCGCCGATGGTCTCATCGAACCACTCCACCATCGCGTGGTATTTGGCGGCCTGCGGCGTCGGCGACTTGTCGCGATATTTGGCGAGCAGCCTTTCGGGCGGCGTGTGCGGGTCATGCGGCATCATCGGCGCATACCAAGCGAAGAACGGCTTGCCGTCCTTCTTCGCGCGGCTGATGAAATCCGTTAGCGGCGCCAAGGTCTTGCGGCCGATATCGAGGCCCTCGTCGCCGTGGCGTCCGCCCTTGGTCATGCCTTCGGTGAAGCCGCCGGTCTGATAAGGACCCATCCACCACTTACCCGTCTGCAGGCTGACGTAGCCCTGCTCGCCGAGCAGGCGGGGTAGGATCGGCGACTGCTGGAAAAGTTTAATCATCTGGGCGCGCCCTTCGAGGAAGGCTGCGCTCTTCTGTTTCGCCGCGGCGGCCTTGCCTGCGCCTTTCGCACCTTCGACAGCCGGCATACGCGGGTCGTTGCCCGTGATCCTGTGGCGATGCACGTGGCGGCCAGTCAGCATCGAAGCTAGGCTCGGTCCGCAAAGGGAGTTCGTGACGTACCCGCGAGGGAAGAGGCGGGACTCCGCCGCGAGCTTGTCGAGGTGCGGCGTGCTAACCGACTTCGAACCCATGAAGCCGTAATCGAACCAGGCATGGTCATCGGAGACGATCATCAGGATATTCGGCGGACGGTCGGCGGCGGACAGCGACAGGCCCAGACAGGCGAGCACAGCGACGCGAAGGGGCAATAGGCGGGGCATGCCATATAGACTCCCCAAAGCGACGACCGTTCCCACCCAAAAAGTCAGCCAAATGTAGTCACGGAGTGCGGCCGGGGGAAAGCCCGCCCACCCCCTTTGACGAACCCGAGGTCTGGGGCATAATGAGCCTCTGCGCGCGCCCCCAGGCCACCCCGACCACCCCCAGGTCGACTCGTATAGAAAATATTATACGATTTTATCAAGTTGTCATTCAACGACTTGTGTAAATACACCCCTCCGACCCCCCTTTTTTAGCCCTATATATACAGGCCCCTTTCTTTTTCCACATGATCAACAACATCACCCCCCGCACCGCCAAGCCCGACGCCCTCACCTCCCTCCTCCGCTCCGACCTCCCCGACCTCGGTGAAATCCGGGTCAGCGTCGTCGAAACCTCCCCGGACCGCTCCGGCGAGGCCGACACCCTGACGCGCTACCTGAACCAGATCGCCCGCTGGCCGCGCCTCGGCGCCGAAGAGGAACTCCGTCTCGGGCGCCTCATCAAAGCCGGCAAGGACGCTGAGGGCAGCCTCACCGCCGCAGGCCAGGTCGCCTTCGACGAACTCGTGAACCGCAATCTCCGCCTGCCGTACCACGCCGCCAAGCAGATGCGCGTCCCCCGCGAAGAAATGATGGAGCTCGTCGCAGCTGGCAATTTCGCGCTCCTCGGAGCCGCCCGCGACTTCGACGCCGACCTGGGCCATCGCTTCAGCACCTACGCTTTCTGGGGCATCCGCAGCGCCGTCATGCGCGAACTGAATTTCCTCCGCCGCACCGTCCGCCTGCCGCGGAATCTCCACGAGCAGCTGTCGAAGCTGCGCAAGGCCGAGGCCGCGCTGATCCAGAAGCTCGGCCGCGAACCCGAGGAGGAGGAGGTCGCCGCCTTCCTGGTATGCTCGCCGGAGAAGATCGTCGAGCTGCGCAGCTATCAGCAGCACAGCCAGTCGCTCGACGCGCCCCTCGGCGAAGAAAGCGACACCACGTTCGGCGACACGCTGAAGGACGAAGACGCCTCGACGCCGGCCGCGCACGCCGAAGCCGCCGACTTCAAGGACGCGCTGCGCGAAATCCTGGCCCAGCTGACGCCCCGCGAACTTGAAGTGACGCGCCTCCGCCACGGACTGGACGGCGAAGAGTTGACGCTCGACGCCATCGGCCAGCTCCAAGGCGTCTCCCGCGAACGCATCCGCCAGATCGAGGC
>CAMDQP010000064.1 GCA_945906115.1 Opitutus sp. GAS368 | reverse complement strand
CTTGAGCATGGTTGTCGAATAGAGACATTCTGCTGTCAGCATCTCGGAAAGGGCAATAATATAGTGAAAACGCGACTGTCAGATTACCCCTAAAAAGAAGCAGGCCGTCCGGTATCGGACGGCCTGCGAACTGGCTCCCTCTCTCGGGGGCTTAGGCGTTGTGACTGTAGCCTTCTTCGCCGTGGTCCGAGATATCCAAGCCGCGGGCTTCTTCTTCTTCGGTCGGGCGGAGGCCGATCACGGCCTTGATGAGGAAGGCGAGGATCGCGGTGGCGACCAGGGAGATGATCAGCGTGACGGCGATCGCCTTGAACTGTTCGGTCAGGAGGGTCTTGCCGACGATGTCCTTGAGGTTGGTGTTCAGGTTGCCGTTGACGTCGGCCGTGGCGTAGATGCCGGTCAGGATGGCGCCGAGGGTGCCGCCGACCGCGTGGACGCCGAAGGTGTCGAGGGCGTCGTCATAGCCGAGCTTGGACTTCATGTAGACCACGGCCACGAAGGGAATCACACCGGCGAGGACGCCGATCAGGACGGCGGAACTGGCGGTGACGAAGCCCGCAGCCGGGGTGATCACGACGAGACCAGCGACGGCGCCCGAGCAGAGCCCGAGGATGCTGGCGTGCTTGCGGAGAATCCATTCGAGGGCGCCCCAAGTGAAGGCGGCAACCCCGGCGGCAAGCGTGGTGGTCATGAAGGCCTGGGCACCGACGCCGTCTGCGGCGAGGGCCGAGCCAGCGTTGAAACCGTACCAGCCGACCCAGAGCATGCCGGTACCGACGGCACAGAGCACCATGCTATGGGGCGTCATGGCCTTCTTGCCGAAACCGATGCGGGGTCCGAGGATGATGCAGAGCAGGAGCGCGGACCAACCAGAGGTCATGTGGACCACGGTGCCGCCGGCGAAGTCGATCGCCTTGATCGAAGCCTTGGCATTCCAGACGCCGTTCATTTCGCCGGTGATGCCCCAGATATGGTGGGCCATCGGGAAATAGACGAGGAACATCCAGCCGAACATGAAGAGCAGGACCGCGGAGAACTTCATGCGTTCGGCGATGGCGCCGACGATGAGGGCTGGGGTGATGATCGCGAACATCATCTGGAACATCGAGAAGACGTTCTGCGAGATCCAGTAGGCGTAGTCTCCGTTCGGGGCGGCGCCGACGCCGTTCAGGAAGAAGAATTCACTGCCACCGAAGATCTTGCCGAGGAAGGTGCCGTCGAAGCTCTTACCAAAGACCAGGGAGTAACCCACGGCCCACCAGAGAATCGCGACCATCCCCGCCAAGCCGAAGCACTGGGCGGCGACGGAGAGGATGTTCTTCGAGCGGACCAAGCCACCGTAGAAGAGGAAGAGGCCGGGCAACGTCATGAAGAGCACCAAGGCGGCACAGATCATGATGAAGGCGTTGTGTCCAGGGCCGGCGGAAGCGGCGATGGGGCCGGCCGTGACCTTGTCGTCGCCAGCCTTGGGGCCGACGTTATTGACGTAGGCTTCAAGGTCGGCCACGCGCTGGTCAAGCGCGGGAGCAGCGGGTGCCGCTTTCGGCGCTTCGGCTTTGGCGGGTTCAGCCGCTGGGGCGGGTGCGTTCTGCGCGGACGACAGGTAAGGCACTGCCGCCAGAGCGAGGATGGTGAGAGTTCGTAGCAGGGAGTTCATGGCGAGTGCCCTTTCGCAACCCCCGTGCCAACCGCCTCCATTCGAGTCGATGACTCGAATGTGTTTAAAAAACAACTTAAGCCGCTCGCAGGCCTGCTTGAAAGAAAGCAGCCACGCGGGCGGTAACCACCCAAAGAGGCTTAATTATGGTTATAGCCTTCTTCGCCGTGGTCCGAGATGTCGAGGCCCTGAGCCTCACCTTCCTCCGAAGCCCGCAGGCCAATGGTCGCCCCGACAATCTTTGCGATGATCCAGGTCATGATGAGCGAAACCGCGATGCAAAGTAGCATGGCGAGGAGCTGGCCCTTGAGCAGGCCTTTTGAAATCAGCGCGCCGCCAGTCGGATTCACCTGAGTGCTCATGAGCAGAGCGGTCGCGAGCGCCCCGATGGTGCCACCTACGCCGTGCACGCCAAAGGTATCCAATGCATCATCGTAGCCGAACTTTGGCTTGAGCACCGAGCAGGCCCAGTAGGCAAGCGTTCCGGCGAGTAGGCCGATGAGCACGGCAGAGCCACCAGAGACGAAGCCGGCGGCGTTGGTCACGGTGGCGAGACCGGCAATCGCGCCGGAGCAGAGTCCGAGGACGGAGATTTTTCCACGATGCAGTTTTTCGACGACCGCCCAAGCGAGGGTGGCGGTGGCGGCACCGAGCGTCGTCGTCATGAAGGCTTGGATAGCGATACCGTCGGCTGCCAGCGCAGAACCGGCGTTGAAGCCATACCAGCCTGCCCAAAGTAGGCCTGTGCCGATGACGCAAAGTACCATACTATGCGGGGTCATCGGGCGTTTACCGAAACCAGCGCGCGGGCCGACAAGAATACAGAGGAGCAGGGCGGACCAGCCCGAAGTCATATGGACGACGATGCCGCCGGCGAAGTCCGCGGCCTTGAAGGAAGCATCGGCGTTAGCGATGCCGGAGAAGTCCCCGGTGGCGCCCCAGACGGCGTGCGCGATGGGGTAGTAGACGAGGATCGTCCAAAGGAAGGAGAAGAGCATCACTGCGGAGAACTTCATGCGCTCGGCGACGGCGCCGATGATGAGGGCCGGCGTGATGGCTGCGAACATGGCCTGGAAGAGGGCGAACGTGGCCCCAGATATCCGGGAATCATAGCTGCTCGACTCAGCGCCGAGGCCGGCGAAGCCGAAATGCTCGGCGCCTCCAAAGATGTGTCCGATGAGGCTACCAGCGTAGCCTTTTCCGAAGACGAGGCTGTAACCGAAGCCCCACCACATCAGGACCCCCATGGCGGTCAGGGCTAGGCACTGGGCCGCGATCGAGAGTACGTTCTTACTCCGGACCAAGCCGCCATAGAAGAGGAAGAGGCCCGGGATGCACATCATCAGGACGAGCGCCGTGCTCACTAGAACCCAGGCATTATCACCGGCGGAAGGAACAGGAGTGGCAGAAATAAGCATAATGCGTTTTAATAAGCAAAATCTGTGCCACAAAATAATCAGGGCGGTCAACTCGCTTGCCTTCGTCGGATTTCAGGGTAGATTTGTTTTTAACCATGAAACGCCTGCTTAAAGTTGAGCATGCTGCCTTATTTTGTGCATTATTTTCCGCACAACTATCGGCAGTAGAACCGGCCCCGGCCAAGAACTGGGTGTTGGTCGCGGATTACCAATATCGAGAATCTGATGCCGTGAGTCATTCCGGTGGCGTCACCGGCGAGTTCGGGCGTTCCCGAACGGGCGCCGAGCTGATCTACCAGACGCCTGATCGGGCCGTCGACCTGGAGTGGTATCAGTACACCAACCGTTTCAGCGGGGCGATTGCCGGGACCGACCGTTCTTATGGTGACACGACCGACGTCATGGTCACGGGCTTCCGGCAGTGGGATTGGAACCAGAAGTATGGCGTCCAGCTGATCTATGCCTTGGAGTTCGCGGCCGAAGAGGGCGTGAGCTTGGGTAGTTCGCATCGCTGGGGGCTGGGCGTCGCCACGCGCTGGCGCCCCGATGCCGAGACCGATATCGCGCTCGGCGTGCTGTTGGAGGATCGCTTTGAGGCTTCCCTCCTGCCTATCCCTTATGTCAAGGCCACCTGGCGTCCGTGCAAATACGCCGAGATTGAGCTGCGTGTCACCGGCCTGCAGAACGGCATCATCGTCCGCGGCTTCCTGACGGAGGACCATGCGACCACGGTCGACCTCACGGTCGCCTACGAAACCTTGAGCTTCGCGCTCACCGACGGCAGTTACGGTTCGCGCGCCGTCGCCATCGGCGAAGTGCCGATTCGGATTGGCGTGACGCAGTTTCTGGAAAAGTCCGGCACTTGGTTCGTGCGCGGGTCTGCCGAATGGGTCGCCTATGCGCGTCACAGTTTCAAGCATGACGGTGAGACGCAGGGCGCATTCCAGCCCGGAGCCCAGTGGGGCGTGGCCGCGCGCGTCGGCGCCCGCTTCTAATTAGGCTGCGGCCGCCTGCAGCCATTCGTCGCGACGGTGGATGGCCAGTTCGCGGTCGTGCGTCCGGAGCGAGCGGCGGACGCGGCGCTTGGTGAAGTCCGGGAGGTGCACGGTGTAGTGCAACCACCAGGTCCCGTTGTTATTCCAGAGGTGGTGCAGGCGGTTGTCCTCGCTGACGCGGATGGACAGCTTGGGGGCGGGCGGGCGGGCGGTGGTGTCGTTGGTATTGATCATGGTGGGCGGCGGTGAAAGAGGCGCGCATCACGATTAATCCACGAGGGATTGGGATTTTAGCCTTTCGGCTCTCATCTCGGCGCCTTTCGGCTCCGATAACCACCGCGGCCCTGGGGGGCTCGGTTGGTGCAGGTTCGGCTTTCGCCCGTCCTGCTCGTAATGCGTCTGATAATGAACTGACGGTACTTTGGGCGGCAGTGCCGGGAAAAGCAAGTCCGCCGTGGTGGGCAGAGTGTCATAAGAAGGGGCTATTCCCCGCCCGGTCGTCCGGGGCTTGCGGCAGGCGGGGGCGCGGCCTAGCGTGTCGTCGATGGGTTTCTTTCGCTTCCGCAAAATCATCCCGCTTGGGAAATTCTTCCGAATCAATCTCTCGAAGACCGGGGCGTCGTTGTCGGCCGGTCCACCAGGCGCCACGGTGAACGTCCGTAAAGATCGCGTCGACGGCACGGTGGGTATTCCTGGCAGCGGCCTCTCTTACAAGGAGCGGCTGTCGAATCGCGGTTGCGCCTCGGTGCTCGTGTTTGCGCTCATGCTCGCGTCCGCGCTCGCGGGCGTTGTCGCCTGGGCGCGCTGAACGCGGTCTCGTCGGAAGCGTTGGACGCCTCCGACGATCGTCGCCGCAAGTGCCCGGGAAAGGACTCGAACCTTCATGCCTTTAGAGGGCGGCGGATTTTGAGTCCGCTGCGGCTGCCATTTCGCCACCCGGGCGGATTGCGGACATGCATTCATTCCGCGAGCGTCGGTGCGTGCAAGAAAAACCGTGCCTGTCGGCGCAACGAGCATCACGCAAAAACGCGGACAACAAAAAAGGCGCTCCTTGCGGAGCGCCTTTTGGCGGGAATCTCGCGAGAGATTACTTGGCGCCGAGGATCGCGTCCTTGGCGGCCTTAGCCACGCGGAACTTCACGACCTTCTTAGCCTTGATCTGGATGGTTTCGCCGGTGGCAGGGTTGCGACCGAGGCGAGCCTTGCGCTGGACGAGGACGAGCTTGCCGAGGCCGGGGAGCGTGAAGGAGTTCTTCGCGTTCTTGTAAGCGAGGGCAGCGATGATTTCGAGAATCGCGACGGCCTGCTTCTTGCTGAGTTCAGCTTTTTCGGCGATGGCGCTGGCGATTTGGGACTTGGTGAGGGCTTTGGACATGTTGGTTATGGGTTGGTTGTGCAGTGATGCGGGTATATTAAGTATCGAAGCGTACGCTGAAAACCAGCGAAAAATAAGGGCAGGGTGCAGGTTTCTTCGGCCCCCCGTCTTCCGCAAAAAATCTTTTGCATGCGTCCGCCTTTCAATTTAGGTGTCTTCAAGTCCTTCCCCCATGAGCATCCGTTCGACCTCCGCCCTCACCCTGACCGCCTTCCTCAGCATAGCCTCCGCCTTTGCCGATGAGACAATCGTCGCCCTGGAACCCGCCTTTCCGGGGATGAAGTTCAGCCTGCCTGTCGCGGTTTCCCCCTTACCAGGAAGTAAGGATGCGGTCTTTATCATCGAGAAAGGCGATCCTGCTCCCGGAAACTCCACCGATAAGAAGAAGAAGGGTGGCGATTTCCTCGGCGGGAAGGTTCAGATGATCAGCGGGCTCTCCAGCTCCAATCCCATTAAGCGCGAGGTCTTCCAGTTGAGCCCTAAGGACGGAAAGTTTGATGCCCAAGGCGAGAGCGGCTTCCTTGGTTTCGCCGTTCACCCCAAGTATGCGGAAAACAAGCAAGTCTTTGTCTATTATAGCCTTAGGATTGATGGTAAGCTCCATCAGCGTATCTCCCGGTTCCTGCTTTCAAGCGTGCAACCCTTCACGGTCGACCCCCAATCCGAACAGGCCCTCATTTCCCAACTCGACCCGGCGGGCAATCACAACGGCGGCGACCTCCACTTCGGACCGGATGGTTACCTCTACATCAGCTGCGGCGATGGCGGCGGCGGTGGCGACCCTTTCGACAGCGGAGGCTTTATCAACAAGGACTTCCACGC
>CAMDQP010000063.1 GCA_945906115.1 Opitutus sp. GAS368 | reverse complement strand
GGCGTGGGGTGCATGAACAACTCCACCTGACCGGTAAAACGGATATCCCGCAGTGCCTTCACGATGGGGCGGTAGTCGAGCTTGCCGCGGCCGGCCATCTGACGGAGCTCTTCTTCCTTGGAGGCCTTCTTAAAGATGCCTTCGGAGTGCTCCTGGAAATACATGAAGGGTAGATTGCGCGCCCCGAGGTCACGGAGCAGCGCGGGAATCTGGTCGGCCCACTCATGCAGGTGGTGCGGAGCGAAGGCCACGCCGAGGGCGGGCGACTTGTTCAGTTCGGCGAAGGCACGGATCGAATCAGGATGGTGCAGCCCCTGGTTCGAGTGGTTCTCGATCGCAATCCGCATGCCCAACTCCTCCGCCTTGGCGGCGTGGGGCTTCATGTCCTCGAGGAACTTAGCGATGGACGTCTTGGCGGCGGCGCCGGAGGGATTCTTCGGTCCGGTGCTGCCGCAGACGACCGTCGTGCCACCATGCTGCTTCACCCAAGCCATCTCGTCCTGAAGCTTGAACGGTCCGAGTGGGTAACGGGTACTGACGCCCACCTTCACCCCATGCTTCTTCAGCAGAGCCGCAAAGGCCTCGTCGCCGAGCGCCGTGGCCTGCTCGCGCTGGTCACCGTGCACCTTGCACCAGATATCAATGGACTCACTGCCGGTCTTGGCGACCTCGGGCAGAATCTCGGCGAGCGGCGCATAGCCGTACATCGCAGAGGAGAGCACGTAGCGGAGACGGAAGGACTCCGTTCCCTGAGCCCGAAGGGCAGGGGCGGCGGCGACGGCGGCAGCAGCGAGTCCGGCGGAGCGGAGGAAATCGCGACGGGAAAGCATGGCGTTTATTTCTGATCGCGCTGGGCTTCGAGCATCTTGATCCACGGGCCGACAAAGGCGCCGTTGTCATGGAAGGTACGGCCGCTGACCATGTGGCGATCGATGACGACCGGGGCGTTCACGAAGATGCCGCCACAGACCTCGAGGTCGAACTTGCACTTCGGCACAGTGGCCATGCGGAGGCCCTTCACAATACCGGCGCGGGCGGGAATCTCGACGCCGTGGCAGACGCTCATCATCGGCTTCTTATTCTCCCAGAACCAACGGGTGGCGGCCAGGAGCGCCTCGTCTTCGCGGATATACTCGGGGGCACGGCCGCCGCTGAAGAAGATACCCGCGTACTTCTCGGGCTTGATGTCTTTAAAGGCGATGTCGGAGTTAATGGTGTAGCCCTCCCACTCCTTGGTGATCGTCCATCCCGGCTTCACCTCGTGCAGCACGGTCTGGTAGACGCGCTTCTCGGGCGTCGCGAAGATTGGCTGGAAACCGGCTTCCTGCAGACGGTAGACCGGATACATCGTGTCGAGCAGCTCGGTGGCGTCACCGATGACGATGAGCACCTTAGGCTTCTTCGCATTTTCCGGCTTGTCGGCGCCCGAGGAGATCGAGGCCTGGTTCTTGTTATCAATGATGCCAGCGGCGGAGACCAAGGCGCAAAGGCCGAGGAGGCCGGCGGTGAGGAGACGGAGTTTCATAGGGGGTTGGGAGATGGTTTATAAACTGACCTCCCCGTCCACCCACTTGTTCCTGAAAAGCGGGCCGGGGACGTCGCTCCGGCGGGATTCACCCCTCGCGCCTCTCCTTTTGTGAATGATTTCCCCGACTGCTTCGCCTTCCCACGCTTGCCACGGGGCTGGATTCGGGCAATTTAACGACTCCCATGCGTAACGAAGACGAAGACGAGGACGAGAAGACCCCGGCCGCCCCTAAGGACGGCGGCCCGAGCTCCATGCTCATCCAGAAAAAGTTCCTCGAACAGCGGAAAATCTTCCTGTGGGGCGCTGTCGAAGACGCCTCCGCCCGCGACATCGTCGAGAAGCTGCTGTACCTAGACGGCATCGACCCCGGCAAGGAGATCACCTTCTATATCAATACCCCGGGCGGCTCGATTACCTCCGGCATGGCCGTCTATGACACCATCCGCATGATCACCTCCCCCGTGAAGGTCGTCGTCACCGGTATGGCCGCCTCGATGGGCTCGATTCTCCTTCAGGCCCCCAAAGAAAAGGGCAACCGACTCCTCTTCCCCCATTCCCGCGTAATGATCCACCAGCCGCTCATCATGGGCCGCATCCAGGCCACCGCCGTGGACATCCACATTCAGGCCCAGGAAATGGAACGCCTCCGCTCCGAGCTCAACGAGATCCTCGCCAAGGCCTCGAAGCAGAAGATTGAAAAAGTCACCAAGGACACCGACCGCGACTTCTACATGACCGCCGAGGAGGCCATCGAGTATGGCCTCGCCGACGCAATCGTGAAGAAGCTCTGAGGACGGCCAACGCGCATGGGCATCGGCGACCGGGCCTACATGCGAGGCAACTCAGCCCCACGCACGCCGATCTCACTCACGGCATGGGTCGTCGGCGTACTCGTCGGCTTCTTCATCCTCAACCTCATCCAGGAATCTGCGCACGCAGACTTCCTCGGCTGGATGGTACTCAAAGAAAGCGCCCTGCTGCCTTGGCAGTGGGTCACGCATGCGCTCCTGCACGATGGGTTCTGGCATCTCCTCGGTAACGGGCTCGTCCTTTGGTGGACCGGCGCGACGGTCGAGCAGGAGCACGGACCCGTCACGCTCCTGAAGGTACTTATCGGCGGCGCGCTCATCGGTGCGCTCACCTGGTATCTCACCGGCCTCGGCGGCAGTCAAAACGGCGCTCTCATCGGTATCTCCGCCGGCGTCTACGCGCTGATGCTCGTCGCGCTACTCGATAAGCTCGAACACCAGATTACGCTGCTGCTGTTCTTCTTCCTCCCGGTCACGCTCAAGGTCCGCTGGCTCCTTATCGTGGTCTCGCTCTTCACGATCCTCGGCTGGGGCTTCTCGGAATTACCTGGGCGCCACGAATGGCAAGGATGGAAAGCCGCTTGGCCTGATGGCATTGCCCACTCGGCCCACCTCGGCGGCCTGATCTTCGGCTGGCTCGCCTGGCGTTATCTCAACCGGACAAATTGGGCGCCCCGTTACGCTCAGGTACAGGAACCCATGCCAACCGACGCTCCGAGCCCCGCTTTTGAGACCCCGACCGAGGTGAATCCCTCATCCCGCCCGCTCACTTCCGCCCAAGCCCGCACCGAAATGGATAGCCTGCTGGATAAGATTTCGGCTGAGGGATTCGGCTCGCTCACTGCTAGCGAGAAACGTAGGCTCGAAGAACTTAGCGCCCGCCTACGCTAAGTTTCCCCACCCCACCCTTTATGCGCCTCAGACTTTTCCTGCTGCCGATCCTTCTGGCAGCGCTGGCCTCCGCCCAGACCGCTGGCTTCACCACCACGCAGTCGATGCAAAACGAGACCCGCGCCACCGCGGCGCTCCTCGAGAAGCTCCACATCAGCAAGAAAGACATGGGGTCGATTGACATGAACTCCGTCGTGAAGACCTACTGCGAAAACCTCGATGGCGCGAAGATGTACTTCACGGCCGAAGAAGTGGACGAGTTCGTCAACCGCTACGGCAAGACGCTCGATCTCTACCTGCAGCGCGGCAACCTGACTCCAGCCTTCGAGATCTACGCCCTCTTCAAGAAGAAGGTCAACGAGCGCACGGTCTCAAACCTCGCCGCCCTCGACCAACCGATCGACCTCACCCAGCCGGGCACTTTCCCGGTCGATCGCAAGAAGGCCGAATGGCCCGCCAACCAGGAAGCAGCCGACGCACTCTGGGCCCGCCGACTCCGCCTCGACATGCTTTCGGAACTCCTCGGCGAAGATCGCACCGGAGCCGCCAAGTCCCCGAAGGACCAGGCCCTGCCGGAGATCACCCCCGAAAAGACCAAGGAATCCGCCGCCCGCCTGAAGAAGCGCTACGACAAGACCCGCACCTACCTTAACTTCGATCAGCACGAGGTCGAGGAGCTCTTCCTTAACTCCTACTCGAGCCAGTATGACCCGCACTCGACCTTCTTCTCCCAGCAGTCGCTGGAAGAGTTCGAGATCGCGATGCGCAACTCACTCGTGGGCATCGGGGCGACGCTCTCGGACGAAGAGGGGGTCTGCGTCATCAAGGATATCCTTCCCGGGGGGCCGCTCGACCTCTCCCGACAGGCCAAGTCGGGTGACAAGATTATCGCGGTCGGCCAAGGTGCTACCGGCGAGATGGAAGACATCGTCGGCATGCGCCTCTCAAAGGCGATCAGCCGCATCCGCGGCAAGCAAGGCACCACCGTCCGCCTCCTCGTCGATATGGCCGCTGGCGGCCGCAAGACGATCGTGCTCAAGCGCGACCAGATCAAGCTCGTCGGCCAGATGGCCTCCGCCAAGGCCTTCGAAGTCCCGAACGGCAATGGCACGCTGCTCCTCGGCGTCATCGACCTTCCTTCGTTCTACGGCAAGAACGCCGACGGCTCCGGCTCCAGTCCCTCGGCTGATATCGAGCAGCTCATCAATAAGCTCAAGGCGATGGGCATGAAGGCCCTCATCATGGATCTCCGCAAGAACGGCGGCGGCCTCCTCACCGAGGCGGTCGACATCTCCGGCCTCTTCATCCCGAAGGGCTCCGTCCTTCAGGTCCGCGACAGCCAAGGCCGCTCGGAAGACTACCGCGACGAAGACGAGAAGGTGGCCTGGAATGGCCCGCTGATCGTGTTGACCACGAAACTCTCCGCTTCGGCCTCCGAGATCTTCGCCGGTGCGATGCGCGACCACCGTCGCGCCATCGTCGTCGGCGATACGAATACCCACGGCAAGGGATCGGTGCAGAACATCATCGAGTTGAGCCGCTTTGATAAGAACCTTAAGTCTGCGGTGAAGGTCACCATCCAGAAGTGGTATGCCCCCAGCGGCTCTTCGATTCAGCTCAAGGGCGTCCCGGCGGACATCGTGGTGCCCTCCGTCTATTCGGTACTCCCAGTCTCCGAGTCGGACCTCGACCGCCCCCTCCCTTGGGATTCTGTCACGCCCACGCTCACGAAGGCCGACGAAGGCGATTGGCTGAAGGCCAAGCTTTCCGACAGCCTCATCGCCCAGCTCGCCGCCGGCTCCACCCGCCGCCAGTCCGAGCTCCCAGAATTCCTCACGCTCTCCCGCACGATTGATTGGACGAAGAGCCGTCAGGTCCGCAAGGACGTGTCGCTCTCACTCGACCAGCGCAGCACCGAGCGCAAGGATGACCTGGAATTCCGCGAACAGGTCCGCCGCGAGCTCTCCGATTACGCGAAGAAGGCCTTCAAGGTCCAGGATGTGAAACTCGATGCGGCCATCGAGCAGGAGAAAAAGGAAGGCCCGGGCTCCGCCGCGAAGAGCAAGCGGGCCAGCCGCATGCGCGACCCCCTCGAAGATGACGATTGGCCGGATTACGACATCCAGCTCCAGGAAGCGGTGCGCATCGCGACCGACTGGACTACCCTCCTCCCCGGTGCCTCGGTTGCCGCGGCCAAGGAAACCAAAACTAAGTAAGTCATGAGGTAGGGACAGCACCACATGCTGTCCTCCAAAGGCCGCCCACCCGGGCGGCCTTTTTGTTACGTGCACAACGAGGTAGGGCCGAGCATCCCTGCTCGGCCGCGGCCGGCCAAGGATGGCCAGCCCTACCAGATGCATCTCCCGCCACCCGCATCGTGCGATGTTCTTTGATTTGCCGACCACATCCCCACCCGACAACTTAACGCCATGCTCTCCCCCGAAGCACTGGTCTACGGCACCCTCCTGGTGACGGGCTTCCTGATTCTCCGTCGCTCGCGTCGTGCCGGCTTGGCCCTGCGCCGCCAGCACGGCCTCATCGACGGCCAGCCGGTCCAGCTCCACACGCTCACGAATGCCCGCGGCATGGAAGTCTCGGTCAGCGAGTTCGGCGCCACGCTCACCTCGATTCGCGTGCCGGACATTCAAGGCCGGCTCGGTGAAGTCACCCTCGGCCTCCGCTCGCTTGAAGACTACGTCGCCGGTAATCCCTTCCTTGGCAGCACCGTCGGCCGGTACGCCAACCGCCTCGCGAACGGCCAACTGACCATCGACGACCGCACCATTGCGCTCGCGCAGAATAATAATGGCAACCATCTCCACGGCGGCCTCCGCGGCTTCGATAAGCGCGTCTGGAAATCCGAAGCGATCCGCACCGCCGACGCCTCAGCGGTCCGCCTGACCACCGTCAGCCCCGATGGCGAGGAAGGCTACCCAGGGACGCTCAGCGTGACGGTCACCTACACCCTGCCTGACCATGCCGACGAACTCACCATCGACTTCGCGGCGACGACCGACGCCCCGACGGCCTGCAACCTGACCAACCACGTCTTCTTCAACCTCGCCGGCCAAGGCAGCATCCTCGACCACCGCCTGACGCTCCGCTCCGATCGCCTCGT
>CAMDQP010000062.1 GCA_945906115.1 Opitutus sp. GAS368 | reverse complement strand
CGCCGCCGATACAGCTCCAGGTATTGGGCGAGCCGCCGGTGCGGGTGGCCTGCCGGGCGCAGGCCGCGCAGTCGCCAACGTCCGCATTTTTCCATGTAGAGCTGGTCGAGGCCGAGGATGAGCATTTGTTCTGGCGAGTGGCTGCGGGCGAGTTCCGACATCGGGGCACGGTTGCCGCCGAGACCGAGTGACTCCACGAAAAGCTCATGGCAGGCGGCATCCCAGCCGACTTCCTTGATGCGGGCGCGAGCGTGCTTGGTCTTATTGCGGAAGCGTTCGAGCGCGCGGCGTTTCAGGCCCAGCGCAAGATTCGGTTCCGCTGCCAGCACCCGCTTGGCGACTTCGCCCGAGCGACCGCGCAGTTCGAGGAGCGCATCCTCTTCAGCCAAGTCTTCGAGGTCGCGCGGGAGGTAGGGTAGGAGCACCACCGTTTCGGGGTGGTGGCCGGCGAGCGTCGAGACGTCCTTCGTGCCCGGGAGTAGGACTGCGTGGAGGATGACCCCGCCGAAGTTCGCATCGCGGTCGTGTCCGTGCGCGTGCCAGTCGGCGCAGCGTAGATGGATCTCGATGTCTCCGCGGAGGCGCTTGCCGTCGACCAGGATTTCGGCGCCCAGAAAGTCGGGGCCCGCGCCGCGGTTCCAGTCGCCTGGGTGGATGATTTCGATTGTCGCGCCGGAGGCGGCGGCCATCGGACCACGTACTTCGCCCGAGGCCCAGAGACGTTGGATGGCACGTTCGCCGATGGCGAAGGGGCCGTAAGGGCCGTCGATCTCCTCGACACGGGTGCAGGTGCTCATGCATCCATCAAGGCCGAATCCGGCTGGTTAGGGAAAGCCGGAGAAAGCCCAAGGGTAACGCACCGAATCGGCTTGAGGGAAGACCCCAGTCGCCGTTGAATCCCGCTTACGGAGAGGTGGCAGAGTGGTCGATTGCAGCTGACTTGAAATCAGCCGAGCCGCAAGGCTCCGGGGGTTCGAATCCCTCCCTCTCCGCCCGCTTTCAAAAAGACAAAAGACACGGACGACAAGAGGACCAGAGGGTTCCTGGCACAAGCAGCGCTGACCTTGATCCATGTCGGGTATGGGTTGCTCTCGCTCGTCGATCAGCGATGATTTGCTGTCGATGACTTCAGCCGAAAATTCTAACAAAGCCCCCCGGCCTGCGACCACGCTACCGCGGATGCTGGTAGGGGAGTCAAAGGTCGTGGGGACGTTGCCGGAGGGGCCTGTGTTGCTCTGCGGGAATCATGTCAGCTATCGCGATGTCTTTCTCTTCGGGATGATCCGTTCGTCGGCGCGCCTGCTGGTGCATCCCTTGGTTTTCTCGTTTCCGTTCCTGAAGAAGTTCGCCCTCCGCTGGGGCTTCGTGCAGGTGTCAATCGACGACGCGGTCGCGTTGCTCAAACAGGGGCAGACCGTGGCGATCTGCCCGACTGGACTGGTCGAGGCACTCGGCGAGGCGGAGTTGCCGTTTAAGACCGGCGCGGTGCGCATCGCGCAGCAGGCCGGCGTACCAATGGTCCCGGTCTACTTCCATTACAGGAGTTATCCTGGCCGCTGGGTGACACCGTTCTCCATCACCGTGCAGAACATGCTCCTTTTCTGTCTCTGGCCGTTCTATCGCCAAGGCGTCACGATCGTCGTCGGCGCGCCGATGGATCCCGCCGGCGACGTGAAAGAGCGGACGAGAGAGTTGAAGGCGGCGGTGGATGCGTTGAAGCCTGAGATGAGAGTATAGAGTATCGAGTATGGAGTATCGGGCAGGAGAGAAGGACCATGGAGAGACTAGGGCTGCACGCGGTGCTGCCCCTACCTCGACCAAGCGTTAGCCTATGTCGTGACGCGGTCCTGATCCTACCTGGGGTTGGCTATCTTGCAGGCGTGAGCTGTACGTGCTTTACTGGCTCCATCGCCGCGAAGATCGGTCGGCCGTTGGCGCTGAGGATCGAGACCACTTCGTCGCCCTGGGGGAGCAGGTGCCAGAGTTCGGTGCTGAGGATGAACGTCTTGCCGGACTTCAGCTTCACGCAGAGCAGGCGGGAGTAGGGAGCGACGGTGGCAGGACGTTCGGAGCGAGGAAGAAGGAGGCGGAAAGGCATGGGGAAATCCTCCCGTCCGCCGGGTCTCCGTCAAAGGACAAGCCCTGGGGTGTTTTTCTAGGGTTATTACTTTTCGGGCTTCTCGGCCGCCTCTTTTTCTCGGGCCGCCCCCGTTTGTCGCCTGCTTGTCACCAGATACAGCCCTGATCGCATTGATGGGGTCTTATGATGGCTGAGTGACGACTCCTAAGCCATTCGCCCTCGGTTGGCGTCTCCTTCGAATCTGTGGCTGGACGTTGCTCGCGGTCGTCGGGGTGCCCCTCTCGTTCTACGGTTTTTTGCACTCCAATCATAATCAGCATGAGGTCGTGCCTGGGCTGCTTTACCGTTCGGCCCAGCTTCCGGCGGGGGAATTTGTCAGCCTCGCTAAGCAGACTGGCCTGCGGACCGTGATCAACCTGCGCGGCGAGAACGTCGGCCGGGACTGGTATGACGCCCAATATCGTGCCGCGAAGGAACTTGGCGTTGGCTTCCTCAACTACCGCATGAGCGCCTCGCGTGAACTGACCGTCGAGCAGATGACCGAGCTGGCGCAGATGCTGCGAGACGCCCCGAAGCCGGTGCTGATCCATTGCGGTTCGGGTTCCGATCGGAGCGGGTTAGCCTGTGCGCTATTCTTGCTGGAGGCGGGCCATCCCCCAGAGGCCGTCGCCCACCAGCTCTCGCTTCGCTTCGGCCATTTCCCTTATTTATGGAGCGGGTCGTGGGCGATGGACAATAGCCTGAAGGCCTACCGGGAGAGTCAGCGTCTTCCCGTGCGGAAGCTTGCGGCCGGCGGGGAAAACTAAGGCTGCGTGCGCCTCCTCGACAGACACGTCCTGCGCGAGTGTGCCAGTGCCAGTGCCCTTGCTACTGGGGCTTTTGTCTTCGTACTTCTGGCGGGCAACGTCATCAAGATGGTGCTCGGGGCGCTCTCATCCGGACAGGTCACTCCCTGGGAAGCCTGCGAACTGATGGCTCTGCTATTTCCGACGGTACTCCCTTACGCTTTGCCGATGGGGATTCTCACTGGCGTGCTCCTGACTTTCGGGCGCATGGGGGCCGACGGGGAAATCACGGCCATGAAGGCATCCGGCATTGGCCTTTGGCGAATCGCCGCCCCCGTGTGGATCGTGGCCGCCGTGATGGCGCTCGGGGCGCTTTGGTTGAACCTCGAGGCTGGACCGACCTCAGAAGATGATTTTCAAAAGGTGTTGCTCGGTTCCACCCAGTTGACGCCAGCTGGCCTGATCCAGCCAGGTAAACTGAACCGGCAATTCAAAGGCCTGTTGATACGGGCCGACGAAAAAGAAGGGGAGACCCTCAAGCGTTTCCATCTCTGGCAGGTGGATGACCGCGGGCAGGTGGTCCAGTCCGTCCGCGCCAAAGAAGCTAAGCTGATTAAGTTGACGGACCCAGCGGGGTATTCCGTCCTGCGGGTTGAAATGCGGGATGCGAGTATGACGACCCGCCCCGGGGGGATGGATACGCTCGCTCATCCGGAAAGTTTTGTGTCCGCCAAGCAGACCATCCTCGAAATGCCGCTCGGCCAGCGGCCAGACGAGAAGGGCACCTACGTGAAGAGGCTCCGGATGATGACGGGCGGAGAGTTGCTCGCCGCCATGGAGACCGGCTGGAGGCTGCCGGAGCGTCCGACAGCCGAACAGCGCGCAGCCGACCGGATGATGCTGGCCGTCCAATTCATGTTCCGCGTTTCGACCGCGGTATCCGTCCTGAGTCTGGCGATGCTGGCCGTGCCGTTGGCCGTCTCGGTCGGTCGGTCGGAGACCAGCGTGAGCGCCGGATTGGCCTTGGGTGTCGCCTTGACCTATTATCTCCTGACCTCGATGGCGACCTGGGTGAAAGATCCCGCTTGGCATCCAGAGGTCCTAGTGTTCTTCCCGAATATCCTGCTCGCGGCGATTGCCTGTCTCTTGATGCGCAAAGCCGCCCGTCACTAGTCGCTATCGCCATAAGCTGCGCCGCTCAGAGGGCACCGTAGCCAGCTTTATGGATGAAGGTGAAGGGGGCTTGGCTCTGCTAGGGTTGAGCGTCCTCGCTCAACCGCGGCTGACCAAGGGTGGTCAGCCCTACCTAGGCCGCCTCAGGGCGTCCCTACCTTGTGACTGAGGTGACGCCAAGTTGGCGTATTCCTATGGCAAGATGACTCGGTGAATTCTCCCCAGCGCCCCACTTTCTTAGTCAGGTTCGCACGCGCGGTGGGATTGACGCTTCTGGTCGTGCTGCTGGCTCTGGTCGGAGCGTACACGTGGGTGCATGGGGGCGGTAACTTCCATGAAGTAGAGAAGGGCACCGTCTATCGTTCGGCTTTGCTTGGCTCGGAGAAATTGGAGCAGGCCGTTGACCGCCTCGGCGTGAAGACGGTCTTGAACCTCTGTGGCGAACAGCCAGGCGTGGAGTGGTATGAAGGTGAAGTCGAAGTTTCCCGCCGCCGGGGGATTAAATTCGTCAGCATGGCCCTGTCGGCGAATACGGCGTTGGATGCGGCGCAGTTGGCCAAGCTGACCGACGCCCTGCGTGACGCTCCGAAGCCGCTGCTCATCCATTGCCGGGCCGGCTCCGATCGGACAGGCCTAGCCTCGGCCATCTATGTCGCAACGCATGGCGGCTCCTATCACGACGCCCAGAAACAACTTTCGCTCTACTACGGTCACTTCCCTTATCTCGGTAGCAAGACCGCGGCCATGGGCATCTCATTTGAGCGATTCTATGAAAGTGCGGCGGGTCGGCAGGTCGTGAGTCAGACGGGATCGAGGTAGGGTTGTGCGCGGCGGGCAGCGCTCAAGGGGAGACCGGAAACCGGATAGGGTGCTGCGGGCGTTAATCGTATCCGGCTGCATCGGGTAGGGCTGGCCATCCTTGGCCGGCCGCGGTCGAGCAGGGATGCTCGGCCCTACCTAATGCAGCACTGTAGTGACGCGGTCCCGACCCTACCTATCTAATTCCGCTTCGATAATGACCTATTCCGCTCAATAGATGCGAAAGGATTGAAGAGTGGCGGGCGGTTTGGAACATCTGGGTCCCTTTCACCGTCTTCTTCCTTCACCCCATGAGAAACCACCCCATCGCCGCCTTCGTGTTCGCGCTGCTATCCGTCGCCGGACTGGTCGCGCAGAGCAAGGAGCCGGTCGCTAAGATCATCCTGCCGCCGGAACCGGTCGCGCAGGCCGTCACCAAGAAAGTCAACATCCTCGATCTTTTCCGCGAGGGAAAGGCCGAGATGCACATCAACCCTAAGGCTGACATCGTCGACGACCCTAAGAACGTCTTCAAGTTCGAGCCCGATGGGATGTTCCACGTCAGTGGCAATGGCTACGGCGGCATCACCACCAACGATAGCTTTAAGGATTACCACCTCGTCATCGAGTTCAAGTGGGGCGACAAGACCTGGGGCAAGCGCGCCAAGGCCACGCGCGACAACGGCATCCTCGTCCATTGCTTCGGCCCCCAGGGTGCCGTGGGCGGCAGCTGGATGGCTAGCATTGAAGCCCAAATCATCGAAGGCGGCGTGGGCGATATCCTCGTCCTCGCGCCGAAGCTCGCCGACGGCACCGTGCTCGAGGCCTCCATCAGCGCCGAGGTCGGGCTCGATCGCGATAAGGAGAAGGTCTGGACCCCGGGCGCTCCTCGCCAGACCATGAAGGGAGGTCGCCTAAACTGGCAGAAACGCGACGTGGATTGGAAAGACACCATCGGCTTCCGTGGTAAGGATGACGTCGAGTCGCCGATGGGCCAGTGGACCCGTTTCGAGGTGATCGCTAAGGGCGACACGCTCCAGTACTTCGTCAACGGCGTGAAGGTGAACGAAGCCTTCGAGTGCAAGCCCAGCCAGGGCCGCATCCTTCTGCAGGTTGAAGCCGCGGAGATGTTCGTTCGTCGCTACGAACTCTACCCACTCGGCGAATTCAAGGAGAAGTGGGGTGCCGCGAAGCCGGCCGTCCACGGTGACGGCGAGGAGTTTCCCTCCTACGCTTATCGCCCCCAGTTTCTCGAGTTGAGCAAGGATCAGCTGCCGCAGGGCGGGCTGAAGCACAAGCTCCCCGTGGGTTTTGAAATGGTCGTCGCCGCCACCTCTCCAATGGTAGCCAATCCCACTATGGGATGCGTCGATGACCGTGGCCGCCTCTTCGTAGGCGACTCCGCTGGCGTAAATTGGAGCCCGAAGAAGTTCGAAGCCGTCCTCCCGAACCGCGTCCTCATGCTCGAGGACCGGGACGGCGACGGGGTATTCGAGCGCAGCACCGTCTTCGCCGATAAACTCGCCGTGCCCAAGGGCGG
>CAMDQP010000061.1 GCA_945906115.1 Opitutus sp. GAS368 | reverse complement strand
GCGATTTCGTCCCAGAGCTCGTCGATCTGGGATGGCTTCTTCACAGGGCGGCCGGCTTCGACAAACCAGTAGCGGGCGTTACCGAGGTCGCCTTCGATCAGGTGGAGCAGCGCGTGTAGCCATGAACCGATGGGCGTCTCGATATCTTGGGCGATGTTGTGCGCTGACTCCCAGTCGCCTTTCTTGATGAACCACAGCGACTGCGCTTCGTGCGAGAGCCCTACCGGTGGCTGCGGGTCGGCCTGAGCGGAGGCCTTCAGCTGCGCTGGGGTCATCGCTCAGCGGGAGGTGTGGAGCCGTGAAAGGGCGTCGGCCGCTTCAGAGGGGAGTTCCTTGAGGATCTTGGCGGCGGCGTTCTGTCCGCTCTGGACCTCGGGCAGACGCATGGTGTGTTCCAATCGAGTCAGTTCTTCGGCGTCCTTCGGGAGTCCTGCCAGTTGGACGAGGACGAGTCTCCAACAGTATGCTTGCGAGAGGTCCCGCGGCGCTTTGAGGCCTTCCTCAAGACGTACGGCTAGCGCCCGGATGGCGGTCAGGTCGCGCTTCATCGCCGAGCGTCGGAGGAATTCCGTGCCGAGCTCGTAGTTGCGCGGCATGCCCGGTACGCCTGCGTCATTGCCTTCGGACAGCATTCGTAGCGACACGCGATCCCCGGCGTCGGCTCCACGCTGATAATGTTCATAGGCCTGCTTGACCTTCGCCTCATGCTTTTCGCGGTCTTTCAGGGACGCTGCGTCGTCAGTGTTAGGTTTCATGGTTTTAGCCCTCTCCCTGCAGATGTCGCCGAGGACTCGGAAGCCCATGGGCTGGCTTTTGGCTACCGCTCGGTCGGCCCAGGTCTGGGCCGCGTCGAGGTTCATGGCGGTGCCGGTGCCTCGGAGATAGTACAAGGCCACCACGGCCATGGCGCGAGAGTGTCCGCCTTCCGCTGCTTTCAATGTCCAATGGAAGGCCAGCTCCCGGTCCTCCTTAATCTGGAGATCTACTGGTGCCCAGGCGGTGTGGCGGAGGGCGTAGACGTACTGTGCCTGCACGTTCCCCTCATTGGCGAGTTTGAGTAGTGTCTCAGGTTTCGAGTACGGGTCGAGCGTGTCGACATAGCGCTCGTAGAATTCACCAGGAATCCGGACGATCGGGACTTCCCATTGGTTGGAGAGGTCGACGACAAGAATCGTGCCGACGAAGGCGGCGATGACGTAAGGGCGGAGCCGAAGCAGTTTGCGGCGCATGGGAGGTACCCCATCCAACCTGCCAGATGGGTGATGGCAAGGGGAGTTCGACTAGAGTCGCAGAAGAGGCCTCGCTGGGTCTTGCCTGCTTCAAAGTTGCGGCCATGTTCGGGGGTATCCCCTATGCGCCTGCTCGCCTGTTTGCTCTGTTTCTCCGCCTTCGCTGAAGATAGGAGGCCTGCCCTCGGCCACGGCAGTCTGCGCTATTTGGCAGACCTGAAGTGGGCTAAAGCCGATCCGGCGATCGCGCCGATCGTCAACGCACACGCGCTGGCCGAGGATAAGGCCGGCCGCATCTATCTGGTGACCGATCATCCGAAGAACGACTTCATCGTCTTCGAGAAGGACGGCCGCTATGTCCGCTCGATCAGCGCCGGGCTCGGCGGCGGTCACGGTCTGGAGATTTTCGAGAAAGATGGCGTGGAGTATCTCGTGCACGTTGACTCCGGCTGGCACATGGCGGCAGAGGGCTGGAATCCTTCCGCGGTCGAAGGGCGCATCACTTTACTGACGACCGAGGGTAAGATCGTGCGTAAGTTCCCGACGCCGAAAGAGCTCGGGTTGAGCGATGGCAAGTTCATGCCTTGCGATGTCGCCTGGACTCCGGCGGGCACGTTGCTGGTCGCTGATGGCTACGGCTCTAACTTCATCTACGAGTTCTCGCTCGAAGGGAAGTTGCTCAAGAAGTGGGGCGGACCGACGAAGGACGCCGCGAATCTCAGCAACGCCCACGGCATCTCAATCGACGCTGCGGATCCGCGCGGCCCGCTGGTCTGGGTGCCTTCACGCAGCCAGAATCAGATCAAGGCGTTCACCTTGGACGGCAAGTACGTGGACACCCTCGACCTTCCCGGGGCGTTCGCCGGTCAGCTCTTCTTCCGGGGCGATAAGATCTACACCGCCGTCTGCTGGAGTAAAGATGCCAATGGTAAGCGCCTCGCGCAGTCCGGCTTCCTGCTCGTCCTGGATCGCACCACGAAGAAAGTTCTCAGCGCTCCCGGCGGTAACGAACCTAAGTATGTGGACGGTAAGCTCCAGCCGCTCACGCAGGCTCAGCCCGTCTTCAAGCATGGCCATGACCTGTTCGTCGACTCCGCCGGGGATATCTACCTCGGCGAATGGAACGCCGAGCGTCGCTATCCGTCGAAGCTGACGCTCGCTAAGTAACTCAGCTGATCAGCAACAACCGAGGCTCGCCTAACTTGTTTTCTGGCGCGCGGTGGATGCAGGGCGGTACAGGGCTGCCGGGCCAGCGGGTCGCGATGCGCCAGAGGGCGAAGGTGCCGAAGGGGTAGGGCGCCGCGCCTGGCTTGGGAGCGTAATGCGAGTCGAAGCTGTGCTCGTGCAGGAACTCCGCGAAGCCGGCGTCGTCAGGTCCGCCGTATTCTTTCAAAAGTGCCGTGCGGATCTCGGGAATCTCGACCTTGAGCAAGGCGTCCTCATTGCGTAGGCCTTCGCTGCTGGCGCCGTGGTAAGTGCAGAGCCAGGTGTCGACCTCGACGGGCGCGCTGTCGACGTGGAAGGACGTGACGTCGGTCGGTACGGTGCCGGCATCGGGCCCGCGTACGCAGTCGTAGACGCAATTAAGCGACGGGGCGAGGTCGTGGTCACGGAGGAGCTGCTGATCCGTGAGCATCGCTTCAGCGGCGAGCCGGCCGGCTGGCGTCAGATTGAGGGTGCGAATGCGTTCGTCGTCGAGCGGCACGATGCCTTCGCCGGGTCCAATCTTTGTAATGACCTCGGCGTAATCGCCGGGTAGCGTGCGTTCCCAGCAGAGCGCGTTGACGCCATCGGCGAAACGCGTGGACCTGAGTTCCTCGAAACTCCGGACCTGGCGGACGCGCGGCTGGCCGGCCGCGCTCACTTCAGCGCAAAGCGCTTGGCGAACTCCTTGGCCAGCGCGTCGTAGGCGATAGCGCCCGGGGAGTGGACGTCATACTGGAAGATTGTCTGACCGTGGCTCGGGCACTCGGAGAGCCGGACTGTGCGCGGAATCATGGCGTCCATCACCAGGGCGGCAAAGTGGGTCTTCACTTCCTCGACGACTTGGCGGGAGAGCTTCGTGCGGCTGTCATGCATCGTCATCACGATCGCGCCGACGGTCAACTTATCGCTCGCGCCGGCGGCCTTGAGCTGGTCGACCACGCCGAGGATCTGGCCGAGGCCTTCCATCGCCAGGTATTCCGTCTGGAGGGCGACGATGAGGTGGTCCGACGCGCTGAGCGCGTTCATCGAGAGCATGCCGAGCGCCGGCGGGCAGTCGATGAGGATGGCCTTGTATTTGCCGGAGGCGATGATCGGTGCGAGAGCGACGCGCAGACGGCCGAGGTAGTTCTCGGCCTGGGCGAGTTCGGATTCGACGGCGGCGAGGTCGACTTCGGAGGGGATCAGGTCGAGTTTCTTGGTGGAGGTCGCGACAATCATGTCGGCGGCGGTGGCCTCGCCGTGCAAGACTTTGTAGAGCGACTTGCCTTCCGTCTTCTCGATGCCGAGCGCGCTGGTTGCGTTGGCCTGAGCGTCGAGGTCGACGATGAGGGTGGAGATGCCGAGACGCGCGAGACCGGCGCCAAGGTTCACGGTGGTGGTCGTCTTGCCGACGCCTCCCTTTTGATTCGCGATGGAAAAGACCTTGGCCACTTAAGCGTCCTCGATGGGGCGTTCGACTTCGGTCGGGACTTCGTAATCGATGCCGGCGAGGCCGAACCCAAAGTTCTTCATGAAGTCGGTCTGGTAACCCGCGAAGTCGGCATGCGCGTCGAAGGTCTCCGTCGTCACGTGCGGCCAGGCGTCGAAGACTGCCTTCTGAACGTCAGCAGACATTTCTAAGTCATCGATACGGACGCGGCCGTTCTCGTCGAAGTCGAGCGCGTTGCCATTGTACATCTGCTTCTCGAACAGGCGCTGGATCTGCTCGATGCAGCCTTCGTGCGTGCCCTTGGCCTTCATGATTTTGAAGAGCAGCGAGACGTAGAGGGGGACGACGGGGATGGCGGAGCTGGCCTGCGTGACGACGGCCTTGTTGACGGACACGAAGGCCCGGCCGCGGTGGAGCTTCATCAGGTCGTCGATCTTGCGACCGGCGCGCTCGAGGTCTTCCTTGGCCTTGCCGATGGTGCCGTCCTTGTAGATTGGCCAAGTCACCTGAGGTCCGATATAAGAATAGGCGACGGTCTGGCAGCCTTCCTTGAGGACGCCGGCGCCGTCGAGGGCGTTCATCCAGATTTCCCAGTCTTCGCCGCCCATGACCTTGACCGTCTGCGCGATGTCATCTTCCGAAGCGGTCTCGAGGGTGACGTCGTTCACGACCTTCTTGTCGGTGTCGAGGTTCTTGGCATGGAACGGAGCGCCGGTCGGCTTGAGGACGGACTTGTAGGTCACGCCATCCGGGGCGGTGCGGCGAGGGGAGGCGAGGGAGTAGACGACGAGTTCAATCTTGCCGCCGGGCATCTTGGCTTTGATTGCTTCGATGACCTGCGTTTTCATTTCGGCCGAGAAAGCGTCGCCATTAATCGAGACCGCCTTGAGGCCGGCCTTCTTCGCTTCGGCGTGGAAGCCAGTGGTGTTATACCAGCCGGGCGAGCCAGGCTTATCGCCTTCACCGTTGCGTTCGAAGAACACGCCGAGCGTCGCGGCGCCGGAACCAAAGGCGGCCGAGATGCGGGAAGAAAGCCCGTAGCCCGTGGAAGCGCCGATCACCAGGACCGACTTAGGGCCGCCCTGGATGGGCTTGCGGGACTTCACGTAAGCGATCTGCTCGCGGACCGCCGCGGCGCAGCCTTCGGGGTGGGAGGTGATGCAGATGAACCCGCGGACGCGAGGCTTCAGGACTTGCTGAGACATAAGGACACCTTTGGAGGGGGAGGGCATGAGTTCAATCTGGAATTAGGAGGCAAAGTCGGGTGGCAGGTGATAGCGGATGGCGGTTGGCGGCTGGCCCCGCCTTTTGCCTCGCTTGTCCCTCCCTGTTGCCGACTCTCCCGCCCATGTTTAGTTCGAGACTCTCATTCGCCGATACGACCAACGCCTTGAGCAAGGCGAAGGCGAAGCGTCTCGCCGCTGGCCAGCCGCTGCTCGACCTCTCGGATTCCAATCCCGCCAACGCGGGCTTTGCATGGTCAGCGACCGACCTCGGTCCGCTGCTCCGGCGCGACGGCATCCAACGCCAGGACCCGAATCCGCTCGGCCTGGCTTCGGCCCGCACGGCGATCTCGGATTACTATTCTTCGCGCGGCGCCCGCGTGCCGGTCGACCAGCTCTTCCTCACGGCCAGCACGAGCGAGGCCTATTCCTGGATCTTCAAGCTGCTCTGCAACCCCGGCGACGAAGTCCTCGTGCCTGCGCCGTCATATCCGCTGCTCGAGGTCATCGCCGCGCTCGAAGGCGTGACGCTGCGTCCCTATCAGCTCGTCCAGCTCGCCGGCGAATGGGTCATCGACGCCGCGACACTCAGCGTCAATCGCCAGACCCGCGCTATCCTTTGCATTAATCCGTCCAATCCGACCGGTGCATTTGTTGGCCGTCGCGATCGGGATGTATTACGCGGCTTCGCGTTGAAGCACGGCCTCGCGATTGTGTGCGATGAAGTCTTCCTCGATTATCCTGCCGAAGGTGTCGCCTCGCCCGGCACCTGGGCCGGTGAAGCCAACGTGATGACGTTCGTCCTGAGCGGTCTTTCCAAGGTCGCGCTCGCGCCGCAGCTGAAGCTCGGCTGGATCGTCGTCGCTGGCCCGGCCTCTTCGACGCTCGAAGCCTGTCGTCGCCTCGAGCACATCGCCGACGCCTTCCTGTCCGTGAACACCCCGGCTCAGCTCGCCTTGCCGGATCTCTTGCGTCGTGCCGAGCCGCTCCGCGCCCTCGTCCGTACCCGCGTCGCCCAAGGGGAGGTCGCCCTCCGTGCCTGGGCTACTTCGACCGCTTCCGGTTGCACGGTCCCGCCTCGCCAGGCGGGCTGGACGGCGATCCTGACCTTGCCCCCCGGCGTCCATGAGGACCGCTTCCTGATGAACGCCCTCAGCGAAGGCGTCTGGGCTCACCCCGGATATTTCTACGGGATGCCGGCCACCGTCCCGAGCGTGGTTTTGAGCCTTTTGACCCCGCCCGACACCCTTTCGGCCGGCCTTCAGGGTCTCGAGCGGGCTTTGAAGCGGACTTAAGGGGTAATTACCGCTTGCCAACGGCCTCGGCACTCCTTTGCTCCGACTTTCCAAAAGGAGCCCGAACACTATGTCCCGTATCTGCAGCGTCACCGGCAAGCGCCCCGTCAAAGGCCGCCGAATCATTCACCGCGGTCAGTCCAAGAAGAGCGGCGGTATCGG